>JADJXO010000008.1 GCA_016715825.1 Nitrospira sp.
TCGCCGAACATCCTCTCATTCCCATCGTCCAACGGATCGGGGTGGCCGCCCATCATGCGGGGCATCTTCCCTCGTGGAAAATCGCGATCGAAGAACTGATGCGACAGGGCCATCTCGATGCCGTGTTCGCCACCACTACGCTGGCAGCAGGCGTCGACTTTCCGGCACCACGCACGGTCGTCATCACCAATCCAGCATCCGCAAGTCCCGCGACTTCACCGACCTGACCATCGGCGAAGTGCAGCAGATCGCGGGGGCGAGCCGGCCGACGAGGAAAAGATCACGTGGGCTTTGCGGTGATCCACCCCTCCCCACATCGACCTGAACGTCCTCACGAAAGGACTGACGGGACAACCGGAAGCGATCGACAGCCAATTCACCATCAGCTACCCGATGGTCCTGAACCTCCTCAAGGCGCATCCACACGAGCACATTCAAGGCATCCTGGAGAAGGGTTTTGCGCAATTCCAACTCAACCAACGGGCGGAGCTTCTTGAACGGAAATTAGATCTGCTGCACACAAGTATCGTTCGGTCCTCGGTGTGAACGGATTGGATCACGCAATGGCAATCCTTCGATCACGTACGGCGGCACCGTCCAACCCGACATCAGACGCATCGACCAGAGTCGCCGGAGGTCGCCGCACGGTTATCATTTCTCACACCGGGACGAGTGGTAGGACTTCATAGGGGGCATGGAATTGTTCTCAGACAGTATCGGAGTAAAGGCCAAAAGAATTCCATGCTGACCATGCTGCGGCCTGGTGGCGCCGTCACAGAATGCCCGGTGACCAGTGTGCGAGAAGTCTATGACCGAACCTACGACTGTGCGGAGCTCCCGGAGCCATCCCTGGTGCTCGACAGAATCGTTCGATCGGCTCAGCGAGCAGTTGGAGAATCTTCCTCCCCGATTGCCCATTCTCCCCATTTTGACCGCCTTCCGTGGAACCGTTTGCCGGATGCCGTCGTGCGGATCCTTTGGGGACTTCCTGACCGACCTTTTCGTCCCGACCAGCTTGTCAAAAGGACTTCCCCCTGCCTTCCGACTTCGCCAAGAACAGCACCGGCACTGCCAAGTCCATTCAAGCGCTGCGAACCAGCCTCTGGCACCGCTGTCAAGAAGGCGTGGACGTCCTCCAGACATTCGGGTATCTCCTCGACCGCGCAACTCACCGCCGATGGAGAATGGGCACGACTGATCCCGCACGATCACTCACTCCCTGATCACGGAACTGATTCGTGCCGAGGCGTTCACCGGCGCGGACCCGTCGCTTCTCGCCGGCATCATGGCCAGCTTGGCTCACGACGATGATCGCCCGGGAGCATTTCCCCGCATTAGTCCGAGCTTGAGTTCGCTACTGCGGCAAGTTCGCAGCTCCGCGGAGAGTCTGTCACCACACGAAGACCCACCGCTCCTTCGCGCGGACGTGGCCGCATTAGCCGAGCGGTGGATCGCTCGAGCCGACGCTCACCTGGATCGGCCTCTGTCGACTCACCACCATGGCAGAAGGAGATATCACCGGCTGCTTGCCAGAACGATTGAATTCCTCTCTCAGATACAGACACTCAAAGCCACCCATCCTGGATTGGCTGATTCTGCAGCAGAAGCACTTGCGCTGATCCGACGCGGAGTCTTGGAGGAACTGCCGTGAACGCGTCTCTCGTCATTCATGAAGCGTCGTTCATTCCTTCGATTTTGAGTTCCAAGTTTCACGTTCAACGTTTCAAGTCATCCAGAATCCAAAACACCTCAAACCTGAAACATGAAAGTTGAAACTGTCGACCAATACGCTTCACGAGAAAGACATGACTTCTGACGAACTCGAACGACTGCTCGCACAGCAACCCGTGGCGCTCTTGCATCGCCTGGCCCGCGGCCGTGTTCATCGACAATTCCGCGCCGGTAAACGACGTCTGATCGAGTTATTGCTTCAACATTCGAGTCAGAATCGTGCCGGTCTGGAATCCGATCTCCAGGCTCTGCTTGCCCGAGGTGCGACACGCCCCTCCACTCAGCACCCGGAAGCAACTACCCGCGCAAGCACCGATCCCAGCGGTGATGGAACCAGCTATCTCACTCGCCAGTTGGTTGGAAGGCATCGGTGTACCGACTCCACAACCGTTCGTGCCGGACCCGTGGCAGACCGAGGCCCTCTCAGCGGTGAGTGCAACCGACGTCGTGATCAGCGTGCCCACGGGAAGCGGCAAGACCTACGTCGCAGTGGAAGCAGCCCGCCGCGCCATGGAGGACAATCGCACCGTCATCTACACCTCCCCACTTAAGGCGTTGTCCAACACAAAATATACGGAGTTTTCACGGCTCTTCGGGTCGGAGAAAGTCGGCATTCTCACCGGCGACCGGCAAGAGAACGGCCAGGCTCCGTTGCTGATCATGACGACAGAAATTCTCCGCAATCTGCTCTACGATGCAGCCAGCGGAGAAATCGATGTCAGGTTGGACACGCTGGGGCTGGTGATTTTGGATGAGTCGCAATATCTGGCCGATCCTGAGCGTGGAGTCGTGTGGGAAGAGACCATCATCTTTTGCCCATCACAGGCAAGACTCCTGTTGCTCTCCGCTTCGATCGGGAATCCTCAGGACATTGCCGATTGGCTGACCTCGATCCGGCCTACGACATGCCGTCTGGTACGGCATAGCAAGCGGACAGTCCCGCTCAGAGCGGGCTATCTCCATCCCAACGGGAAACTGACGCCGTTGTTCAGGACGCAGGGCATCCCCTACGGACACCCGAGCCAACTCAATCCTGAGGCTAAGCGCCTGTTCGTGGAATACGAAGAGGAAACCCTGCCGTCAGGACGTTCGAGACGGTAGCTTCTACGATCCTTCTGGAAGTTTAAAAAGAACCGGTCAGCCCGATGAGCACCCCATGACGAATGGTTTGGAACTCGTTAAGAGAAACCCTGTCGGTACCACCTCCAATGGGATGATTTTTCCACTCACCGTCATACGTGCGGTTCCACATGACGCGATAGCCTCCTGTTAGGGCGAGATTCCCCGTCAGCGAGAACTTCACACCTGCCCCTGCTGTGGCACCGACTCCGATTCCCCACATCGAAAAGCTCGGATCCTGCTGTAGGTCTGAGCGAAGATGATGCACGTCTTCGTTGTAGAGAAGACTGACAGGACTCACGGAGACCTTGAAGTCAAGGCTCACTCGACGGGTGACGTGATATTCCGTTTCGACTCCAATATGGATGGGCGTGATCCAATGCGCGGTATTCGTGATGGCCGTCACACCAGTCAAGTTAAGGTTCGGCGTACAAGACAAACCAGGAATTCCTGAAGGGGTACAGATCTCCTGGCGGACACCGGTCGCCTCGTACCTGGTCCTCCAATACTGAAAACCGGCGAATACGTCGACATATCCACGCGACCCTGTAAACTCGGCCGCACGGAACCCAAGATCAAGGCGCCCATATTGAGTACCTGATCCAGAAATATCACTATGCGTTCGTGAAAAGATGTGCTGTCCACCCACCGCCGTGAAATCATCATCCACGAGGAGTCCTCGATCAAACGAGACAGAGAACCCGCCTTCAGCCCGGACAAACCCACGGCGACCGAAGTGGACCTTTCCTCCCAGTTCGATGATATGGGTATCGTTATCATTGTAGACCAGCTTTGAGGTCGGATCGCCCAGCCGGGGATCGAGTCCAGATGCGTCATGACTCCATCTGGTTTCACCCGCCGTGAACAACCACGATCTGAGTGACAGCTCCACCCGTGGATTCTTTTGCGGTTCGGCACCTTGTCCCCAGCTCAAGTCAGCTGATGCAACGAGGAGCAACAGGACCATGCTGGAAACCCCTACAGGCTGGTGCTGTAATGACCTCATTATCATCCTCCACCACCACTTTGACTCACTACCGTCCCAATGCATCGCTCCATTCCGAGGATCATACCCGAGACAACAGTCGCTTGGTAGATCTTTCCTGTTCATGAACCTGAGGGGAACCGCACGCGTGAGACATGCGCAGCCTGTCGGATGAGCCCACTATCCTCTGAGAGCTCACGATAAGCGTAGGATGGGCAAGAGGAACTGTTGATAAGAAAAGACTCTCGTTGGTAGAAGCGGCAGGAGTAGCGTTCTAAAGAAGAAGGCCACCTCGATCTGAGATCGGGGTGGCCTTCACATTACAAACGGACTTGAGATCAGCTTAGCTCTGAGTCTTCAATGCTCGCCGACTCCACACACCAAGTCCGAGCAATGCCAGGCCCACCAAGAGAACAGACGCCGGTTCCGGAATTGTGTGCATGTCTAACACTCTCCTTTGACGTCCTTCAGTAAGGCTGCCCTGAGCGTCGAATGGTCCAGCGCAAGCTCCGCAAATTGTCGTTGCAGCCGACGATGTTCAGCTTCCAAAACACGCAACTGCTCTGTGGTCGGCCTCGGGCTCATGGTAAGCCTCGCACGCCACCGGTAGAGCGTCCGCTGGGGAATCCCATCCTCACGAGAGACATCGCTGACAGATCGACCGGCACTCAACTTAGAGAGTGCCACTTTCATCTGACCTTTTGTATAGCTAGGTCTGGCCATACGGCCACCGTCAATATCTCCCCGCATTGTTCAGAGCAAAAGGCAGGGCTATGATCAGCACCAACTTAGTGAATCGGCGCAACTTCATCGGCCTCGATATAGACAAGCGCGGCTTGCTGAATGAGAGAGGCTCGGATCACCAACCCATGATGTTTGGTTCGTCTGATGAGCTGTCCGCGTAACCCTGTGAGCGGCCCCTGCACCACCTCCACCCACTTGCCTTCAATAAGGTAATCGCATGGTTCCATCATGCGATTCGCCGACGAGACTTGTTGGAGGGCCGTAATTTCCTCCTCCTGTATCGGTTCTGGTTTCGACACACCAACGATACGGGCGACACCCGGGGTTTTGAGGACCACGAGGCTATCACTCAGCGAAAACCTTGCGAAACAATAGCCATGAAACAAGGGCACCGTTGTCCACACCTTGCGGTCTGACCACTGCCGACGTTGTTTACTCAAAGGGAGAAACGGCTCTATGCCTCCTGCCATGAGCCGGTCACGCACAGGCTTTTCATGACGAGAATGTGTCTGTATCGCGTACCAGCAACGATCCTCAGCCGGGGCGGTCGCGTTTCTTTCCTCTACAACCAATTGCACTCCACTGGTAGCAGTCACAGCTTCGCCCCCTCAGTCCAAGCCCAATTCAAGACGGGAGTTGCAGCGCGCATCCTAGGAAAGCATGGTGCACATCTGCTATCGGACATATGTCTAGTTAATGTGTAGAGATGCTGTTCGCATCCGGCACCTTTGTCCGGTCAAGCGCTTGTCGGAGGGCGTACGATCAATGACGTGGAGTGAGGATGAGCCCCCAAGAGGTATCGACTGATCGTGATACAGTGCAGTCCGTACAATGATGCGGCACACATCATTCATGGTGTGGGTAGAACTTTCGTCATCCAACCCTTCTCGATCCATCGCTCTGCTGTAAGAGGGGGCTCCGGAAATTCGGACAGTGTGCTAAGTGGTAGCCTGGCTTCACCAAGGCCATCGAGTGGTGGCAACACAAAGGAGCGAGGCGATGAAAAGAACCCGACGGAATCATGGAGCGACCTTTAAGGTCCAGGTGGCGTTGGCCGCTGTCAAAGGAGAGAAGACGGTGGCGGAATTGGCTGAGCAATTCCAGGTCCATCCCACCCAGATCACCGAGTGGAAGCAGCAGCTCCTGGCCCGGGCGGCGGACGTGTTTGGCGGGTCGAAACCACCGGCAGAGGCGCCGGACCTCAAGACCTTGCACGCAAAGATCGGACAACTGACGCTGGAGAATGATTTTTTAGAAGGCGCGCTCACCAAGGCGGGCTTGCTGAGCGCAAAGCGATGATCGATCGCACCCATCCATTACCGATCGGGCGACAATGCCAGGTGCTGCGGCTGGCTCGGTCCACCGCCTACTACCAGCCGAGGTCCGTTCCTGATACGACACTGGCACTGATGCGTCGGATTGACGAGTTGCATCTGCAGTATCCTTTGCCGGCGCCCGCATGCTGCGTGATCTCCTCCGGCAAGAGGGCCACGCTATTGGGAGACGACAGGTCGCGACGTTGATGCGACGGATGGGCATCACGGCGATCTATCGGAAGCCGAGGACCAGCCAGCGGCATCCCGCTCACCGGACTTATCCGTACTTACTACGACAGCTGACCATCACGCGCCCAAATCATGTGGGCTGCCGATATCACGTACATTCCGATGCGCCGGGGCTTCGTGTATCTGTTTGCCATTCTGGACTGGGCCAGTCGCCGGGTGTTGGCCTGGCGGCTCTCCAATACGCTAACCACGGACTTCTGTCTCGACGCCGTGCGGGAAGCGATCACGCAGTATGGCTGTCCCAAGATCTTCAACACCGACCAAGGGGTGTCAGTTCACCAGCCAGGAGTTCACGGGGCTCTTGAAAGGCCAGGGATTCAGATCAGCATGGACGGCAAAGGGTGCTGGCGGGATAACGTGTTCGTGGAGCGACTCTGGAAGAGCCTGAAATATGAGGAGGTGTATTTGCACGCGTATGACACCATCAGCGCGGCCCAGCAGGGGTTGGAGCGCTATCTGCGGTTCTATAACCAGACCCGACCGCATCAGGCGCTTGCTGGCCAGACGCCGGACCAGGTCTATGATGACAATCTGACCACACGGCAGACCACCGCGTAGTCAGCCATCAGCCAGGCACCACTTAAGGAATGGCCTGCGCTGTCCAAACAACCGGAGCCACCTCTGTTCTTCATTTTGAAACATTGCTGAACCATTCCGTAAGACGATTGAGAATTGTCGTACTTTAGAACAGTACTGAAGACGCAACAGACCCCCTACTCGAAAGAGAATGATGGAAGACGAATCAAGTGTAGACGACTAATTTCACTGGTTTCTGCCAGTGACTATCGACAGGATTGCTGCCGGTACCCCGATTGATGAGTTTGCCGACTCGTCCATAGAATCTGTGTCACATTGATACAATTTGACTGGGTCCGTTCGTATACGCCTTATCCGTATAAATGCTCCTGATCAAAACATTGGGGAACATTTTCTCTTGCTTCATCGATGTCTGAATTGCTATACGTACTTCGACTATGGCTATTGAGCATCATATTTCAGATCTATGTATACCTAGAGATCGTCAGAGCAAGCGGCGGCAAAATAGATACCAGAAGGAGAACTATGGCTAAGGTAAATGCGCAGGTTTCACTCCGAACCGTCGCGATTATCAGTGGCCAGTATGTCGTCTGGCTAGGCTTAAAGAGTATCCTTGAACACTCCAGGACCATGCGTGTTGTGGGAGAGCCGGTCCAGCGGGACGGAAATCAAACACTCCTCACACAGTATCGGCCTGACATCGTTATTCTGGACACCGAAACCGAACGAGACGCCATCGGAACCATCCAACAGATCCAAGAGTGCTCTCCCACCAGTAAGCTCGTAGTTTGGAGTCCCCCGGCGGTTGTGCTGGCCACAATCGAAACCTTATCCCCTTCACCAGACAACGGGACCTGCATGGGGAACAATGTTGGAGGGCCGTTGGATCTCCAAGCGTCTATCCTGGAAAGGTACGATTCGAGGGAACAGGCCACGCCGTGGCCTGACGCGCTTACCGAGCGTGAACGAGAAGTTATCCAACTTGTCGGCCAAGGGATGTCAAACAAGGATATTGCTTATCGCTTATCCATCGCTAACAGTACCGTCCGCCACCACCTTACCAGTATCTTCGACAAAGTCGGCGTGCCGAATCGACAAAAACTTCTACTCCACACTCATCATTTGCGTTTCCCACCGGTCTAACCTCACGTGAACGTACGTCAATAGCCATATCCTCCATCTACTTTTCCCAGATCGCCCCGTTACGGTTGCCTGCTGGCCACAGAGCACACTGCTCACAGGTACCAGGGCGTGGAGCTTCATGGTAGAAATCCGCACAGATAAAAGATGTGGAAGTCCGATGCACGACCTTGGTAAGATGCGCCCGGTCGACGTCATACCCAAGGTGCCGAGGTAGCTCAGTTGGCAGAGCACAGCCCTGAAAAGGCTGGTGTCGACAGTTCGATTCTGTCCCTCGGCACCACTCTCTTCGTCAGTTATCCTCTCTCGGAATCCACACTGTTCCGTATGTTGCAAGACGCGAGTTCCTGCAGGTCGGGTCTTTTCAGCTGCTGATGAGTGTGCGATTCAGCGCTCAATACACTGGTCAGAACTCAGGTGCGTACAATGGAATGTGAAAAGGCGGCGACTATGCGGTGACTTGAGATCGACTGCGACCCGCATCGGACAGAAGCTTCAGAACCCCTCTCTACTTCGCCAGCGTCCGGACGTAGGCCAACACAGCTCGGCTCTCCTCTTCCGACAAAAGACGCTTCCAGGACGGCATGTTGGGTTTTCCTTCATGAATGGTTTCCAGCAACACCATGTCAGACTTTCGCGCGGTCGACGGTCTCGTGAGATTCGCCGGGTCTGGTCCCAGCATCATGTACCCGTCTCCTTGACCCTTTAGTCCATGACAGCCTGCGCAATGCTGAGAATAAAGTACGTTTCCTCTGACATCGTCCCCACCTTGAGAATCGGTATCCGTCTGAACCGCGAGCACATGCGCTCCCACCACAAGGATAAGAGTGAGGCTCAACACAACTCCCATGATCACGTTTCGCATTGTCATATTTGTTTCGTCCTCCTCGAGCCTGATTCCACATCACGTCGACGGCAGGCTGCCTGGTTGGTGGGAGCGTCGAGGCTCCTGGGTCCCCTGAGGCGTCTCGAAGGGTGACTCAGGCGAGTCACCGGTTACGCCTCCTTGCGGATCACCCTCGGGCGTCGTCCCTTGCGAACCCTCTTCCAGCCAGCGATAGAGTACCGGCAGCATGATCAGCGTCAGCAACGTCGAGCTCACAAGGCCGCCGATGACGACGATTTCGAGCGGCCGCTGCACTTCGGACCCGATTCCCTGCGCAAATGCCAGTGGGACAAGACCCAACAACGCAACCAACGCAGTCATCAGTACGGGGCGTAACCGCAGGAGTGCCCCCGACGTCACCGCTTCATCCAGGCTATGGCCATCGTCGCGAAGTTTGTTCATGTAGGAGACCAGCACGATGCCGTTCAGCACAGCCACACCGAACAGGTTGATAAAACCGACGGATGCCGGCACGCTCAGATATTCTCCCGTCAGCCACAGCGCCACCACTCCACCGATCATGGCAAACGGTAAGTTCAAGATGATCAGGGTCGCCTGACGGAGGGAATTGAAGGTCGAGTAGAGCAACAGGAAGATCAATCCAATCGTGATCGGAACAATGATTTGCAGTTTGGCCATGGCTCGTTCCATATTCTCAAACGAGCCGCCCCATGTCACTTTGTACCCGATGGGAAGATCTACACGCTGCTCGATTTTCTGCTGCGCCTCCGCAACCAGACTGCCGATATCTCGTCCCAATGTGTTGAACCCGATCGACACATACCGCTGAAGCTGCTCGCGACTGATACGCCCAGGCCCCTCTTCCAACTCCACAGTGCCTAAGTCCGCCAGAGGGATCAAGGCACCGGCATGATCGCTCACCCGAATATTGCTGATCGCTTCCACACTGTCCCGATACTGTTCTGGAAACCGTAGAATGAGATCGAACCGCTGCTGTCCTTCATAGACGCGCGTCGCCACTTCACCACCAATCGCGGTCGTGATGATCTCTCGGACATCGGACACATTGATCCCATGCCTGGCAATCTTGCCTCGATCGACATCAATCGTGAGATACGGCTGTCCAAATAACTGCTCCACTTTGATGTCCCGCACACCTCGGACGGTTTCCAACACCTCAGCGATTTCCTGTGCCTTGTCTCGAAGGATCTCCAGATCATCACCAAACAGCTTGACGGTGGCTTCCGTCCGCACACCGGAAATCAACTCATCAACCCGCTGTTGGATCGGTTGGCTGATAAGAAACGTCGCTCCGGCCACACTGGTCAAGCGTTCACGGAACTTTTGAACAAGCTCCGGCCTCGTCTTTGCCGTCGTCCATTGGTCCAGCGGCCGAAGCCGGACGACCGGATCGCTCTCATTCGGCTCCTGTGGATCATTTCCCAATTCCGTTCGGCCGATTTTCGAGACCACCATCTCTACTTCTGGAAACTCCATAATCGCTTGCTGCATACGTTTCTCGATCTCAATCGACGCCGGCAACGACACGCTCGGAAGACGAATGGTTTGTGGAGCCAGTGACCCTTCATTTAGAATCGGGATAAATTCGCTTCCCAGAAACGGCACTAAGGCCAATGCTCCGACCAAAGCTCCGACAGCCAAAGCCAACACCACGATCCGGTGTCCAAGCGCCCATCGAAGGGACGGCGCATAGAGCCGCTTCGCTTGTCGGACGATCCACGGATCCTCCTCACTCCCCTGTTTGAGTGCCAACGAGCAGAGCACCGGCGACAGCGTGAGCGATAACACAAGAGAGACCAGCAGCGCGATCATGATGGTATAGGCAAGTGGCTTGAACATCTTGCCCTCCATCCCGTGAAGCGAGAGGAGCGGGAGAAACACCAAGATAATGATCAGAATCCCAAAGACGACCGGCTGTCCGACTTCTTTCACCGCTTGCGTGACGAGCTGAAGCCTTGGTATTGCGGCAGCCGAATGGTGCGAGAGATGGCGGTACACGTTTTCGACGACGACGACTGACCCATCCACAATCATGCCGATCGCGATGGCCAATCCTCCAAGAGACATCAAGTTGGCCGTCAGCCCGATTTGCCCCATGACAATAAATGTGGCCAGCGGCGCCAACACCAAGGTCCCGACGACGATCAGCGCGCTGCGCAAATTCCCAAGGAAGAGGAACAACACCACGACGACGAGCGCCACGCCTTCCGCCAGCGACTTATAGACGGTATTCAGTGCGGCCGTGATCAGCTCGATGCGGTCATAAAACGGGACGATCCGCCATCCATTCGGAAGCAAGTTCTTGGCATGAATGTCGTCGATCCGTCCTTTAAGACCTTCGATAACATCTCGAGCGTTGCCGCCCCGTAACATCAGCACGATCCCGCTCACGACCTCACGCTCTCCGTTCAGCACCGTGGCCCCATGTCTCACCGCATGGTCGATCACCACGTGGGCCACATCAGAGATGTAGACCGGAGTGCCACCGGTTTCCTTGACGACGATGCGTTCGATGTCACTCAGGGAGCGAATCAGCCCGATCCCACGCACAATATATTTTTCGTCATGCTTTTCCAGAATATTGCCGCCGGCATTGGCGTTATTTCTCGCCACGGCGTCAAAGACTTCTCTGAGAGTCAGGCCATATTTTCGAAGCAGACCAGGCTCGACCAACACCTGATATTGTTTGACGAAGCCACCCATGGAATTGACGTCGATGACTTCCGGCGTGCCTTTCAGAATGGGACGAATGACCCAATCTTGAATCGTTCGCTGTTCGATCAAACTCTGGTGCTCAGCTTCCTGGTTCATCGCCGATCCGCGTCTGTCCTCCAAATAATACTGGAACACCTCGCCCAGCCCGGTACTATTCGGTGCCAGCATAGGTTCGGCCCCTGACGGAAGGAGCTCCTCGACTTCGAGCAACCGCTCGAGCACCAACTGTCGAGCGACGTTAATATCCATCGAATCATCAAAGACAATCGTAATGAGCGACAGCCCGACCTTTGTCAGGAGCGCATTTCTGTGAGGGCGAGGCACACCTGCGAGTTGAAGCTCGATCGGGTACGTGACCAAGCGCTCGACCTCAGTCGGCGAGAGACCTGGAGCCTTCGTCACCACCTGGACCAACACGCTGGTCACATCGGGGAAGGCGTCGATGGGGATGGTTCGAAACGCGTACACTCCTCCGATCCCCATCATCATCGCAAAGATGATGACGACGAAGACGAAGGTGCGGCCTTGATCGCGTTGCAAGGCAGTCTC
This sequence comes from Nitrospira sp., assembly GCA_016715825.1. Classification (NCBI taxonomy): domain Bacteria; kingdom Pseudomonadati; phylum Nitrospirota; class Nitrospiria; order Nitrospirales; family Nitrospiraceae; genus Nitrospira; species Nitrospira sp. The sequence goes on from JADJXO010000008.1 coordinate 11,954, forward strand.
CGGCACCGCCAATCGATCTGGCTGCGCCTCTGAAAACAGCCGAATGGTCGCGAACATTTCGGGCTTGAGCCGTCCGTCTGGATTCGGCAATTCAAGCCTCAGTTGCATCGTGCGCGTCACGGGATCCAGCACATCTCCCACGTACGTGATCATGCCTTGAACGTTTCTTGGGATAGGCATTGATCCGCACTTCGACCTGTGTGCCACCGGAGGCATGGATAGAATGGACAAATGGAATATCCCTCTCCCGGGGATATTGGCGAGAATCCAGACTTCCGAGAGATCCGCAATGACAAACAAATTCTCCGTCGTCTCGACGACTTCGCCACGCGTCAGATTGCGCCCGATGATGCGACCGGCGAATGGCGCCACGATCGGCACCACAGACCGAATCTCACGACTCCGGTCGAGCCGACGCAATTCGTCGACGCTCATGCCCAGCAGCTTCAGTCGATCACGCGACTCATTGGCTTCAGCCTGGATACTCAACAATTCCGCATGACGACGCTGCAGTTCCGCTTCTCCTATGACCTTTTCTTCCAACAAGAATTTTGCCCGTCCATAGGCTTGTTCCGCAACGTGGAGTTTCGCCTGAGCTCGATGTTGCCGACTGCGCGAGGCCCAATTCACTACTGTATAAAATCGCCAGCGGGGCATTCGCCTTGACTTCTTGGCCAAGGTCACCATACACATCGACGACTCGCCCGCGAACCAACGTCGTAATCTCCGCCATATTCCGTTGATTGGGCTGAACGATCGCAGGGAAATCCCGATGCGTTCGAAAGTCGCTGAGTGCCGCCGGTTGGACGACAAGCCCCACTCGTGACGACTCCTCTGCCGACAGCGTGATAAGCCCTGGTGTCACGACGTCAGCGGTCGACTTACTGGCCACCACGTCACTCGGCGTCCCATCACAGCCTGCGTTCATCGTCGCCAGACCAAAGAGCAACCCACAGAATCCTCGGCTGATACACAGTGACGACTCTCGCAATAAATTGAACAGATTCCTCACAATGCTCCCCCTACGGCTTGCTCAAGACGCGCGAGTGAGACGGAGAGGGCATGCCTCGCCTCGGCATAGTCCAATAGTATTTGTCGTTCCACACGTTGCGCATCGAGCACTTCCAGCAGGCTCGACGCCCCTTGCTGAAAGCTGAACTGCGCAAGCCTCAGCGCCTCCTGAGCTTGTTTGAGCAACCCCTTATCAAAGACCTCGATCAACTCAGCCGTGGTGCGAACATCCTGATAATGTTGATAGACAGCCCGCCCCAGTTCATTACGCGTCCTGAGCAACTCAGCCTCCTCACGGCGCTTAGCCCCTAACGACGCTGCAATTTCTCCCTGACGTCGATACCACAGCGGCATGGGAACGGAGAGTCCCCCTTGAAACGCTTCACGCCCCAGCTCACGCCAATAACTCCCGCTGACGGTCACAGTCGGCACCCGTGCCTGGCGTTCAAACTCGATCTTCCAGTCCGATCGCTCCACTGACCTCAGCAGACGTTGAATGGTCGGATGCTGGTCCATCATGCGGACCATGAGCCCTTCGATCTGTAAATCACGCGGGACCATCCTAAACTCGCCCTGGACCGTATACGTCGCCCCAAGCGCACCGCCTGTTAAGGTGTCAACAACGACACGGCTGATGCGAACGACATTGTCTGCACGTGCGAGCTGCTGCCGGGCTTTCAGGACTTCCACCTCTGCCTTGATGGACTCAAATTGAGGGGCCTCGCCTGATGTGACCCGCGCCTTGACGATCCGTGCCACGCCTTCGACGGTATCAAGATTTTGTCGCGCAATGTTGGCCCCCTGCTGTGCCAACAACAAGTCGTAAAACGCAGCCTTGACCTGAGACGACAAATTCAGTCGAGTCTCCAACAAGCCCACGTTGGCCGTCGCAAAGCCAAGATCTGCAACCTGCTGACGAGCGGCGCGCAGTGCAGGCCATTCAACGGGTTGCCCGACCGTCACATTGTATTCCGACAGTGCTTGGGGATCGGGACTCGTCCCACCACTCACTCGGGAGGTATCTCGAAGCATCCCACGGCCGCCGAAGCCGGTGACGACAGGGTTGGGATAGGCACCAGCCGCCGTCTGCTGACCCTTTTGTTGCTCGATGTTTCCTTCTGCCAACGACACGACGGGGTTCTTCGTCAAGGCCAGATCGACAATCATGTCCAGACTATACACCTGCGCCACAGGCTCGGCAAAAGCCATCCCCACGCCAAGCGCGATGTTCATCCCCCACACCAGAGCAAATACCAATGCCATTACCGTCTCCCACCTCTTCCATTCCACAGATATCTCATCATACTAGGCCTATTATGGCCTCTTTTCAAATGTTCATGCCGCGCATTGAAGTTTCTCCGTTATCCCGTCACGGAATCAAACGGCAGTCCGCTAAAATAAAATGCCGAGATCGCCGCCGTGGCAGCGACATTGAGAGACTCCATCCCATCGGCGAGTGGAATAGAAAATTTGACGGGAGATGCCGCGACGACGTCCGGCGCCAGCCCCGCACCCTCGTTGCCGAGGGCGATCACGAGGCGGCTCGGAATCTTTTGAATGTTCCTGAGTGAGACTATACCAGCCGATGGGAGGACCGCCGAGTAAATTTCACATCTATACGTGGAAAATGTCCGAATCTCCCGCCCCCAAAAAATCGGGATATTTACGATCGAACCGGCTGCGGCACGGACAACTTTCGGGCCGAAGGGATCGGCACACTCTGCACTTAACCATACTCCAGAAAGACCCAGCGCCGCGGCCGTTCTAATGATCGCCCCGACGTTCGCCGGATCTTGAAGCCGATCAGCATAGATTCCGAGTACCGTCGTCCGGTTGAAAACCTGCGCTTCGTCCCATCGTGGCTGTCGAACGACCGCGAGTATCCCTTGCGGCCTTTCCACATCAGTCAGCTTCTCAAATGCACTGTCCGGACACACAAACTGAGATGCGGGCAATTGAGACCGTACGTGCCGCTCAGCATCGGTCTCGGTACGGAGATAATGTGGGGAGAGGACCAGGCTCTCGATGGCACCGACGTGTCGCGAAATGAGGTCCAGGCAGGATTTGGTCCCTTCGACAACAAACGCCCCCTCTTGTGATCTGACGTTCTTCTCACGAAGAAGCCGACGGATGAGAGTGCCCTGAGAGCGAGTGAGGGCCCGGAGATGCGTCGTTGCATCCACTTAGCGCCCCAACATCGCTCCCGAAGGGATAGGATGGAGAGAGAGAAGATCGCCGATCACCGGCGCCTTCGTTCGGAGGCCGCTTCCGCGGCGCGGATTCGCTGGGCCCGAGCCTTAGCGCGCTTCAGCGCAGTCAGCTTCCCACGCGTACGATTTTGCTCGAACTGCAACTGCTCAAGCTGAGATTTCAAGTGGGCCTTTTCTCGCTTGTGCAAGCTCGCGCACTCCGCCTTTGAAAGCTGGGTCCAATCCCCGCTGCTCCTTGCACGCTTGATTCGCTCGTCCAACGATTCCCGAAGCTGCTTAGCCCTCATCGTCACGAGAGACTTGAGTGCGTCTTGACGTCGCTGAACCTCTTCTTCCTCAGCCATGATGCCACGAATGTCTGTTCCCAACATAAATCTCTACCTCCTTCACCGCAATACAACTTGCGCGCATTATACTCGATTTGACACTCAATCGAAAACTCCATGTAACATATTGAAAAGTATATTACATTTAGAACTTCCCTCGCCTTTCGTTGAAGCTCGACCTTCTATTGTGTATCATCTTGTCCATGTCGATCGGTCTACGCATCCAGAGTTGGAGGCACTCAAAAAATCAGTCTGTCGAGTTATTATCAGACGCGGCTGGCATTCCCACCTCTCTTCTTGAACAAATCGAATCAGGCCAAATGGACCCCACAGCAGAGACGATCCAAGCCCTCGCCAGAGCGCTTCATATCCCTCCACCGTGGTTGTTTGATGAGCCGCAATCCTTTACACACCTGTTCACCGACGCAGACGAGGGTGAAGCGCCGGACCCTTCGCACATCGATCCGGTAACCGATCGCATCCTCGCCGCATCACGAGCCGATCGATCGCTCTATGTTCTGTTAACAACGCTCATGCAGGCCGGGGATCCAAAACTCCTCCGTGCCGCTGAAATGAGTCTCCGCAGTTTGGTGAAGCAGTCTCGCCAGGCCACCGTGCCCTGGCAACAACGCCCCTCCGGACATTTTGAGCCGCCGAGCGACTAACGCATCCGGCCGAGTTCTGAGGCTGATCCCGCTTCTCATCTATTGCCAACTCGCCGCCAAGACGGCTGGACATCTTGTGGCCGTTGATCGACAGCCTGATCCCAGGTCAGACCCGTTTGTTCTGTGAACGCTGCCATGGCATGAATCAGTTGATCAACCTGAGTATTGAGTAGCGCCTGGCCATTCCCGGCTTGGATCGTCTCCACGTGGTGCTCGTCGCCGAGATACCAGTTTTCAATGGCCACCTGATCACTGGTGCCGCGAATCGCCAGCCTCAGATCGTTCGCCTGCCTGCTAAGAATCAGATCCAATGGATTGATCGCCGTACCGAACGCCAAGCGATCGGTATTACCCGCAGTTACATCAACCTCTGAAATGGTGTCGGCCTCATCTCCTCGAGTAAAAACGTATACGTCATTTCCGGTCCCTCCGGCCAGATAATCGTTTCCAACACCACCAGCGATCGTATCGTCTCCTGTGTGGCCGACCAGCGTGTCATTGCCCTCATCACCGCTCATGACATCATCGCCGTCACCACCGGAGAGATAATCACCGCCACCTCCGCCGAAAATCCAATCGGCTCCGTCATCCCCGCTTATCGTATCGTCGCCGTCTCCGCCACTGATCTGATCGCTGCCGGTTCCACCATAGACCATATCGTTCCCAGACTCGCCGACCAGAATATCCTCGCCCTCGGCGCCGTTGAGCACGTCATGGCCCACACCCCCGGTCAGGATATCTCCACCAGCTTGACCGACCAGTACATCATTCCCATCCCCACCGATCAGCTGATCGTTCCCCTCGCCACCATAGAACGTGACGCCGGTCACACCACCCACTGCCGTAAGGACGTCGTTCCCACTGCTCCCGGCCACAAATTCCACTTCTGCAGTGGTGGCGTCCAAAATCACGGCGTCCGTTCCCATCACCGTTATCGCGTCATAGCCCGGTCCCCCACTGACCACGATATCGGCCGCATCGATGCAGAGCGTGTCGTCCCCTCGCCTCCAGAGAGTTGATCGGCACCTGCACCGCCATTCAGTACATCATTGCCCGCACCGCCTGAAAGGGTATCGTTCCCCGCATCACCCACGACGACATCGTGGCCCTCGTCGCCGTTGATCACGTCATCTCCCTCGCCACCGTAGAGATAATCGGCCCCGTTTCCGCCAAAGATTGCGTCAGCCCCGTCATCACCACTCACCGAATCGCTACCATCACCTCCAGTGACTTGATCGTTACCTGCTCCCGCGTAGAACGTATCATCGCCGACTTCCCCACTGAGGTGATCGTCTCCATCACCGCCGTTGAGCACGTCATGGCCCACACCCCCGGCCAGAATATCTTCACCAGCTTGACCAACCAACACATCGTTCCCATCCCCACCGATCAGCTGATCGTTCCCCTCGCCACCATAGAACGTGACGCCGGTCACACCACCCACTGCCGTAAGGACGTCGTTCCCACTGCTCCCGGCCACAAATTCCACTTCTGCAGTGGTGGCGTCCAAAATCACGGCGTCGGTCCCTACCACCGTCACGGCATCGTAACCCGTACCGCCACTGACCGTGGTATCCGCCGCATCGATGTAGAGTGTGTCGTCCCCCTCACCGCCAGAGAGTTGATCGGCACCTACACCGCCATTCAGTACATCATTGCCCGCACCGCCTGAAAGGGTATCGTTCCCCGCATCACCCACGACGACATCGTGGCCCTCGTCGCCGTTGATGGCATCATCCCCCTCGCCACCATAGAGATAATCAGTCCCGCTCCCTCCGAAAATGGCGTCGGCACCCTCATCGCCCGAAACTGAATCGACACCGCCCCCGGCAAGGATGAAATCATTCCCAGCATTTCCATAGACCGTATCGTCACCATTCCCGGCATCGATGCCGTCACCACCAGCGGTACCTACCGCGACGTCATTGTTGTCAGTCCCATAGATGGTGATCGTGGGCCCCAACAGACTCGTGAGCATCGCTTCGCTCCCGTCTGCAAAGGCCAGCGTCTCGACGACGAGGGACCCGGTCGCCCCGCTCGGATCGAAGTTCGGGAGCACGAGCTGGTCAGCTCCGCTATCGCCGACCTGAATGGTGAGCGTTCGTTCACTCTCATCGTGCGTGAACGTGAGATCACGGGGAGTAATCCCTACGCCGAACTGAATGCGGTTGCCTTCCCCGATGCTCGCCACGTCCTCGATCGTGTCGATCCCGTCGCCGATGTTGAAAAGGTACGTGTCGTGGCCGATGCCGCCGAGAAGGGTATCAGAGTCATGACCTCCAGCGAGCGTATCGCGCCCTGCGAGACCGGAAAGTAGGTTGGCGTCTCCGGAGCCAATCAACAGATTATCCAACTCATTGCCGGTGCCGTCGAGTGGTGGCGCGGGGATAAGATTGTCGTCATCGTCATAGCGTTCGGGAGGCGAGACCAACATGAGATTTTCGAGATGCTCACCCAGGACATAGGTCACCGTGCTCCTGACGGTATCGGTCCCTTCGTTGTTGAACTCCGCAATCGTCTGTTGTTGACTATGCACGACGTAGGTATCGTTGCCGGTCCCTCCAATGAAGAGATCGTCGGCAAGGCGAGGCACATCTTCCCGAACATTCAATACGGCTTCGTCGAACAGCCGTCTTCCCAAAGGCGAATTCGCCATGTCAGAGACGAGATCGCCACCATCGGCCATGAGAACATCGTCGCCGGCCCCACCGATGAGAATGTCGCTCCCGGTCTCTTCGATGTAGGGCGGTCCCTCAAGCTCCAGAAAGATCCCGCCGACCAACACATCGTCCCCCTCCCCACCACCGAGAATATTGTCGCCGGTGTTGCCGATGATGAGATTGTCTAACTCGTTACCAGTCCCTTGTGTAGCACCGCCGTCCTCCGCGAGAATGAGATTTTCCACGTGCGGATCCAACACATAGTCGAAAAGACTTTGAATGGTGTCGATCCCGTCACCTTCTGCTTCAATGACCCCATAGGTTCCAGCGACACCCGAACCGCCGAGAAGATAAGTATCATCCCCACCAAGCCCGGCCAGAGCGGCAGGGAACAAAGCACTGAGCACATCATCACCCGACGAGCAGCAGGCACGCCGACGTTGAGGGAAGACCATTCCAGACTCCGTTCAGTGCCATCGGCAAATCGCACACGTGCCTGTGTGGTTTCGGGACCCACCGCAAACGAATCCGTTGAAAGCTGTACCGTGAGTCTATCCCCGCTGTCAGAAATAAGAATGTCTGCAACGGAAGACGATCGCCAAGACAACACGACATCAGTCGGCGCGATGTCCGCCGCCATGTGAATGACATCGATGTCATTTCTGCCGCCATCGAGACTCACTCGATCCAGGCCGGATCCTCGACCGAACAGAACCGTATCAACGCCCGTCCCCAGAACCAGCGTGTCGTTCCCAGCTCCGCCATCGAACAGATTATTGCCTCTGAAGTCGAACAGGGTGTCGTCACCGGCCCCGCCGAGTAACGTGTCGTCGCCGATCACTTGCGGGCCGAACAACGATTGGAACGTCGTATCTCCGTAGAGCGTATCCTTGCCATCCCCTCCCTGGACCACGTCGTTCCCCGCCGATCCGATCAACAGATCATGCCCATCAGTTCCCACCATGGTTTCGCTCTCGAATGTTCCCGTGATGGTCGCGCCAACCACTGCTCGCGCGCTCAACTCGGCACTGTCCCACAGGGTGCCGTCGGCAAATCGCACTTGTTTTTGCTCATATCCAGCCAGCCCAAAGAATGAAACCAGTGTCAGCTCATCGGCAGTTCCACGAATAACCAGCTCAAGATTGAACCCATTGCGATAGACGTCGACATCATCCACCGCCACGGTTGAACCAAACTGAATCGTATCGATCTCATCGGCCGGCCCTGAATCGAACACCGTATCGCGGCCCGAACCTCGAACAAAGAGATAGGTGTCGGCCCCGCCGAATCCGGCAAGCGTATCGTTCCCAGCCCTCCATCAAGCACGTTCCGATGACTCGTTGCCTTGCACGTGATTATTCAGCGCGTTGCCGGTCGCATTGATGGCGGAATTCCCAGGAGGGTAAGATTCTCGACATGCTCGCTGAGGGTGTAGCTCGCGGTGCTCTGCACCATGTCGATCCCCTCATCTGTTTGCTCGATCACACGGTCGTTGACATCATCCACAATATAGATATCATCACCGACACCGCCGCTCATCGTATCGGCCCCGAGCCCTCCATCGAGTACATTGTTCGCCCGGCCCCCGACGAGTGTGTTCTCCAAATCATTGCCGTATCCCGCCACGGATTGATCGTGCGAACCATACGGGAGGAGTGTGAAGCTCGCAACGTCGGGGATGCGAGGTCGAGGAGCGTCAGGTTCTCAATATTCGCCGGCAATCGATAGTCGTGCGCAGCGACGACCGTATCGATCCCACCTGTCGCCGCTCTTCAACGAAGATATCGTCATCCCCGTTCGGCCCAATCAGATAGGTGTCATTCCATCGCTGCCAACCAGCACACTGATAGATCCATCAGCGTGCAACACGTTATCAAGGCTGTTCCCGATTCCGCGAAAGGATGCGCTGCCGGTCAGTGTCAAATTTTCAACGTGGGCATCCAGAGTGGCATGGCTACCCGTTTGAACGGTATCCGTTCCTTCGCCGGCCAACTCGACGACGCGATCGCCCTCACTCACAACATAGGTATCATTCCCCAGACCACCAGTGAGCACGTTGATGCTGCTATTCCCGGTCAGAATGTTATCCAACTCATTGCCGGTCCCGTTGATGTGTCCTGAGCCGGTCGAAGGGTCAACTAGAGTAAGGTTCTCGACATTGGCTTCGAGTGCGCGAGTCACACTGCTCAGAACCGTATCGACTCCTTCGTTCGTCAGCTCGGTGATCAGGTCTCCTGGATCCTCGACAAGGTATTGGTCATCGCCCGACCCTCCAATCAGCTGATCAGCCCCGCTTCCGCCATCCAATTCATCATGGCCGGCAAGACCGGCGAGCTGATCGTCTCCGCTCAATCCGAGCAAGCGGTCATCTCCTTCCGTTCCGACCAGCGTATCGTGGTCCACCGTCCCGATGATCGTCGGGCGCAACCGTTCCTGAATCGCCGAGGCATCCCACACCGTCCCATCGGCAAACTGAATCTGCTCGATGTGCAGCGGCGGGGCCAGAAAATACAGGGAGACAGTCAATTGATCTGCGCCGCCGTTGAGGCTCAAGATCAGATCATTGTTCTGCCGAGTCACCACGACATCGGCAGGGGCCACGCCAGGCGCCATGCGGATCACATCCTGGTTGCCCTGAACTTCCACGATCGTATCTCGACCAGATCCAGGACCAAACAGATAGGTGTCGTTCCCCTGCCCACCCAACAGCCGGTCGTCACCGCTCTCTCCATCGAGCTGATCGTCTCCCATTCCGCCCCGCAGCACATCTGCCCCACTACCGGCATTGATTCGGTCAACCGTACCAGTCCCATCGATGTGATCATCTCCTTCCGTACCAGACAGATCAATTCCATGTGCGAGCAGTTGCTCATACGTCAGTGCACTGCCGTCTGCGAAACGGAAGGTCTCGACCGTACGAGCACCGGATGGGTTGGTTCGATCAAACGTGTCAAATTGGATCGCATCCCCGTTCGTGCCGACTCGCAGGAGAAGATCGCTGGCGGTCTGGTTGGATTCATCAGCAACGAGGTCGAGATGGAGATTGGATGCCGTGATGCCGGAACCGAAGACGACTTCATTCCCGCCACCGGCTGACGCAGTATCAGCAATCCAGTCGATCCCGTCTCCGATATTGAAGACATAGGAGTCGTTCCCTTCGCCACCTTCCAATCGATCATTGCCGATCCCGCCACGAAAGCGGTCGGCCAAGTTCGTACCGAACAGCACATCGTCGAACTCAGTCCCATCGATCGCAAACCCACGGGCCACAAGGTCCGCATAGGCGAGGGTACTGCCGTCGGCAAATTGGAATCGCTCGATCGTTTGCGAGCCAAAGACATCGAAGGTCGATCCTGACAGAATGCCCTCTGCACCAGCACCCACTGTGATCACGATCTGTCCAAACTGCGAGGAGAGCAAGATCGAATCGGACGTGATTCCACTCCCAAACGTCACCGTATCGACATCAGCACTAGAACCGGAATCAAACACCGAATCAAATCCATCTCCGAGATTGAAATGATACGTATCGCTGCCCTCGCCACCGTTCAGTTGATCGTCACCGACACCACCGACGAGCGCATCGTCACCCGACTCACCTTCAAGGGAGTCACTCCCATCCTCGCCGACCAGCACATCATTGCCATCACCACCGCGAAGCACATCGTCGCCAGTCCCGCCGGAGAGCTGATCGACTCCCTCGTTTCCGAGAAGCACATCACGCCCATCACCCCCATCAATCACATTGTCGATGACCCCACCGATCAGCAGATCATCGCCGGCAAGCCCTCGAATCCGGCGATAGATCGCTTGGCCATCCAAAGTGTCGAACCCGGCTGTCCCTACTAGTTCCAATCCATCCGCCAGCAGGTGGGAGGAGGTGAGGATCGTTCCGTCCGCAAACACGAACTGATCAACTGCGAGCGACGCCAACTGGTTGCCGGGATCGAACCATTGAATCTCTACCGCATCACCAGGCCCTCCGGTACGCAGGACCAAGTAGTTCACAACGGTGCCAGGATCTCCCCCTGCTTCTTCTTCTCCATCTCCTCCGGAAACGGTCGTTTGCCGAAACCCTAAGGTGAGATTTGCACTCGAAATGCCCGTTCCAAAGATCAATCGATTCCCTTCACCCGCTGTATCCTGAATCTGGTCGATACCCCCGCCGGCCGGGAAGGTATAGGTATCCAGCCCAGCCCCACCAATCAGAAGGTCGTCTCCTCTCCCACCTGAGAGCACATCATGCCCGCTCCCACCGTCGAGACGATCCGCGCCATCCTCGCCGAGTAACCGATCGGCCCCGTCCAAGCCAAGGATCATATCGTTCCCGGCTCCGCCAAAAATTCTTTCCCCACCCGCAGTTCCCCACAGCGTATCGGCACCAAATCCTCCGGAAATTCCCAATCCATTGACGACCAGTTGGGCATAGGTCAGAACGGTCCCATCCGAGAACTCAAAGGTGTCAATCGGGTGTGATCCATCAAGGTTGGCTGTGCCGTAATTCAGAATTTCAACGGCATCGCTGCTGTTACCGGTTCGAATCACGAGCGAATCATTCGGAGACACCGCCACAATGAGCGAACCGGCGCTGATGCCGGCTCCAAAGATGAGCCGATTGCCTTCACCGGAAAAATCGCGGATCACATCGAAGCCATCTCCAGGGTTGAAGAGATATGTATCACCACCGCCGCCGCCGCCAAGATAGTCGTTCCCTAACCCACCCGTTAAAATATCGGCCCAGCCGAATACGCTAACGAGATCTGTATCGTCCCCAACAAGAGCATCATCTCCCGCACCCCCATCCAACAAGTCGTTGCCCAACCCACCCCACAGAGTATCGTGACCCTCATTCCCAAAAAGATCATCATCATCCGCTTGACCAAAAATCGTATCGTCACCGGCGTCACCGGCTAAGAGATCGTTGCCACTGTCTCCCTGAAGTTCATCGTCGCCCTCTTCTCCAAAAATCGTATCATCACCCACATTACCCAAGAGCAGATCGTTGCCCGCGCCCCCGGTTAGAAGATCTTCACCGTCATCACCCTGAAGAACATCAACCCCATCTCCGCCATCCAGCTCATCGTCTCCTTCACCACCACTGAGCTGATCGTCACCATCTCCACCATCCAAGACGTCGTTGCCTTGTTCACCGAACAGTCTGTCGTTATCTGCGCCTCCATTGAGGACATCGGAGTCATCCCCACCCGCCAAAAGATCCTGCCCATCTCCACCGATGAGTACATCCTCGCCCCAGACCCCCGCCAACACGTCGTTGCCCGCTCCACCATCGAGATAATCCGAGAAGCCCGCTTCATTGACGTAATCGCCCTGCAGAAAGTCATCCCCCTCTCCTCCGAAGAGTGCGTCTTCACCTTCATCTCCAAACAACTCGTCATTCCCCGCGCCACCTTCAAGCCAGTCATTCCCGACGTTTGTTCCCGTCTGCAAATTGAATTCTTCGTCTCCATACAGGCGATCGTTCCCGGCCCCGCCAAGAAGAATGTCATCCCCGCCATCGCCGAGGAGAGTGTCATCACCGTCCCCACCATCAAGATAATCCGCACCACCGTCGCCGACCACGAACGCATTAGCGGTGGTCGGCGACAACACCATGCTGCCGGGCATACGAGTGAAAATCAGATCGGGGTCATCGTTAAACTTATTATCCCCGCGCAGAAGATCATTCCCTGGCCCGCCGACAAGCTGGTCATCGCCACGGCCACCAAAGAGGAAATCATTGCCATCTCCACCGTCGAGATAATCTCTTCCCACGGGACGGGTGACATAAATCACATGATCATCGCCAAAGAGCATGTCGTTTCCAACACCGCCATAGAGCGTGTCGTCACCGGCCTGCCCCTCGAGTCGATCGTCGCCCAAGCCGCCATCGAGGTAGTCATTGCCTGGCACGGAGTTCACCAGAGATGGATCGGTGGAATCCCCCAATAACCGGTCTCCGGTATCGCCTCCGTAGAGAATATCCTGCCCACCTCCACCGCTGAGAAAATCAAACCCTTCCTCCCCGAACAGACGATCCTTGCCCTCTCCACCCAAAAGCGCGTCATTCCCGATCCCGCCATAGATCTGATGGTTAAACAGCGCCACACCCTGGGAGAAATCTAGGATGTCAAACCCACCATTGCCAAACGCCACATGATTGGCCCCGGCATTGAAACTCGGCTCATTACTGTCGTTGTCGCCAACCCACGTGACCGACTGCTGGCCATTGAAGTAATCGATCAGCGGCAAGTCGCCGTTTGGAATGGTGCCCACGTCGGCGAGCGCAATGGCCCCCTCGACATCGAGCTCATGCGTGGCGACTTCCGCCGCGGTGATCAATTGCGCAGAAAGAGACAAACTGCTCGCACTGCTCACCGGCTCTTTGGCCCAGAGATGCACGGTAAGCTGTCGCGTTCCCTCAGGAACCACCACCACAAATCCACCATTCTGCAACGTGAGTTCACCATCAGTGGTCCGAAGCGCAAACGCGTTGGCCTCTGGGCCATTCAATGTCAGTTCGAGGTGCTGGCCGCCCGTTTGTGCCGCGAAAGGCAAGTAGATGGTGAGCGTCTGGGATTGTCCCTCTGTCATGGTCAGCGGCACCGGCGGCGCGGTACTGGGATTAAAGCCCGTGGTGTCAAACGGGTTGGGCCCCATACCCTCCTGGATCACGACCGTTTGGCCGGCGCGCTGAAAGACCTCTCGTGCGTCTTCGAATGCGGTTCTCGTGGAAGAGGACAACCGAGGGTCATTCAACTCAGCAGCCCACGCTTGATCGATCAATTGCATATCAGCGAAATCACTGATCGCTTGGCCAAGATTGAAGGCCACATTGGAAATTTTCTGAACGAAGTCAGGCAACGCATTGGCGAAACCAGCGGCTGTCTCATGCGTGAAGGTATTCAACTGGGCAACAAGCTGTTCCTTGTCCTGCGGTGCAATGTCTTGAAACGCATCGATTCGATGACTGATTGCGGCCGCAAGCTGCGTGGTCATTTCAGCTAATTGCACCGGGGGTTGTCCTGCCGCGTTAGCTTGTGACCGTATAAACTCCAGCGTGTTGGCCAACCAATCAGTACCTCCACTCAACATCTGTGCCGCCAGCACTTCTGGATCAAGTCCTGGGGAAAGACTGGCGGTGAGCTCTGCCAAATGTGGAGCAGCTCCCAACTTGGCCATCAAAATTTCAAATTGAAGGTCAAGGTTTGAAACATTCCCTGGTGGAGGTAGGATCGTAATATCAGGACGCGATCCAGCACCGACATACTCACCGATAGCTTGGAAGATAGTGGACATCCCGCTCGCTGCCCCATGTACCGCGTCTGTGAAGACGGCACCCAGAGTGCTCAGAATGGAAAGGGCCCCGGTCACGGGGCGGGTGGGGGTGAAGATGGCACCCCAGTTGACTCCGGTGAATCGCTGGAACCAACTATCGCTCAGATCGCCGGAATCATGGAGGCTTGTCAGCAGCGCCTGGGTCACCGCATTAACACTACTAGGCGAACCGATGGTCAACCCCGCCGTGACTGCCGCGACAAGCCTAAATCGAGATTCAACCAATCCAAGATTCTGATTGTTGAGGAGGTTACCAAGCAAGGCAGCGTACTCTTGCACCGAATCCACATTGAGATACCCAATCGGGCTTGTACCCGGTGATACTTGAAACTCCAGCAGCGCGCCGGGCCGCAGATTGTCATAAAACCCGGTTTCAATCCGATGTGCATCGATCAGCCCATAGGCGTACTGGTGACCCAGATCGTTGGTTCTATCGGACCTGAAATCGAGCAAGAAGGTATCGCCACCCACATGGCCGCCACCGAAGCGGGAAACCATGTCATTGGTGACATAGAAGTGGCCGGAGAGACCGAGACCTTGCAGAACAGTCGGATCATAGCCACCATGATCCGTCAGCCCCTTCAATCCTCCGAGCCCATTAAATGTGGTTAAGCTCACATTCTGCTTGTTAAAGTCAGCGAGGAACTCAGGATCCAGCGGATTCGTAGTCGTCAGTTTCTTTTGAACCCATTCATAGGCCGCATACTGTGCCAAGGCGCCGCCGAGGCTTTGGCCGGTGAAATGGATTTTGGTTTCTGAATCAGTCATCAATCGTAGATCAGCAAATACTTGTTCCCGTCCCGCGACCCACTGATTCCACCCCAATGCTGTGTTGCCAGTCCAATCGACAGGGTCTGAACCATCGGTTCCACCAAAGGCCACAATTACTTCGTTTGTTGTTGTGTTCTTGTAGGTTACAAATTTAAATCCAACGGCATCATTACGGCGCTCGAATTGTTTCTCGAAGCCTTGAGCAATGGTATAGGCCGGAAGAATGTTGTAGGTGGGGGTATCTTGAAGTGGAGCAAGGAATTGCGGCGCCGAAAGTGATGCGGTGAAATACGAAGCATCGCTTGCGATTAGCGCTAGCTTGGCTAACTCATTGAGTTGCTGTGTTACAAACATGATTATGTTCCTTTGCACACGTCTATGATGTTTAGAGTGATACGTAGCTCTCGATTTTTGGCATCAAAAGGATCACGTACAAATGCCACCTTGCAGCCATCCGGAGATGCTGTAAAGCTGGCTATCATACCCCCGCTGATTTTCTGCAGTTGATTTTGATGAACCCAATAGGCACCCGCGTCACCGGGATCTAGCGACTTATGAACGTTTATGGCGTTAGTAATAACAAAAAGTCCTTTTTGTGTTGGCGTGGCGTTTGTCCAGCCTCCAAAATGTCCTAAGACTTCATGCCTAGTTACACTTCCATCGGGCTTCATAAACCAGTAGGTTTGGGGCTGAACAACTTCTCTTTTGGCAATATTGTTCCACCCATACATGAAATAAGAATCTAGAAAGGTTATGTAATGGATGTGCGATGGATCCACTTCTGACTTTAGAATTGGTAGTGGGATTGCGTAGCTCGTGCCAGGTCGATGCCAGAGAACCGCTAAATCCTTGCCAGATTGAAGGTCGCGTGGACGTCGGACATCTAGGTATCCATGCTCAGGCAATAACTCAACATAGTCACCTCGCAGCCCTCGTGAGTGATAAGCCTTGCACGTGATCGGGTGGTGCTTTACCCCTTCCTCCCACTCCGGTGGCTCACCCTCCCAGGTTTCCTTCGAGTAATGAACATCGAGGTACGTCCGTTCCTCCCCCATCGGTCCTTTCTTCGATGGACCCTCGCTGATGGAGTAACCAATGTAGCCGCGGAAATAACAACCGAGGCTGGCATTCTTCACATACACTGTTCGCTGATTCTCGCGAGTATCCCAGATGTAGATGTTCTGCTCCCGTGCATACTGACCTCGTTTGTCTATATTCTCGAGGTTGATCTCATATCCCGTGAACATCACGCGATCATTATCGAGCCAGTAGAGACGGTGCTGGCTACTTGTCTGGAACCCTGAATCCTTGAGAACGAAAGGTGGTTTATCTGCCGAAGTCGCCAACTGCGGACTCACAATCACCATAGCGAATATCACAATCAACCACAGTCGCTGCATGCTCCAACCTCTCAACTTTTCTTGCCTGTTGCCCAAGGTTTGCCCATTGCGCCCTATACAATCCGCCAGTGCCTCTACTCCCATTCAGCCTTTCGCCTTTGCCTTCTGCGCCGCACCGAGCCCACCCAATACTTGCTGAATCTGCTGGTGCAATCGCACCAGGGCGTTCACGTCCATGGCCACACGGGTGACAAGGTGACCCTCCAACCCCTTCGGCGCGGCCTGACCGTCCTTGGCCGTCTTTGCAATCGTGGCCAGCAGCGCCGGTTCGATGAAGCCGAAGTCGAGATACGCGATCCCCTGGGCCACACCAACGTTCGTATAATTCGTCGCACGTGGATGGGCTGACGTCTCGCTGGGTTTCAAGCGGACGTTGAGTGCAATGGTGGTGTTCGGTTCGCTCATCGGTTCACACTCCTTTGTCGTGGGTAAACAGCCGAGTAGATGACAACAGCGTGGGATACTCCCAATGCATTTGTATTCCTAATGAGATGGGTGCGTGAGTCTAAAAGGCGGTCGATACGCTGTCAAGAACCCGTGCTCCCCATAGGCCACCAGCGCCGGCCGGATGGACTTTGCCTGAAACTACCTACAGGTTGTAACTGGGCAAAAGAGGGGGAATAAGGACCGGTGGACCGGTATCGAAGCGCCCTTCAGATCCTACGAGCCAAACCGAATACCTACCCCTCGATGGCGTAAATAGGAGACGCCCATCGCCCTAGATAAAACCGGCGGTGCGCCGATAACCTCAATCAGATCGAGATGTTCAGATATCAAGTTCAGCGCCCTTGGAATAGGCCTGGATGGGAAAGGGGGTTGTAATTTCTCTCTCAGGCGTTACAATAGTGCCGATTCGTCAACGCCAATCTGATCATTCACCATCATCATTATAGAGAGGTAGACCCGTGACATCACGAACACTCTTGCAGCTCATCATGACAGCAAGTCTCTGCGGCACAGTCGGTACCGTGTGGGCGTACGACGCCAGCCCGGGCGCAAGTAGTACGGATCCTTGCAACCAGGTGATCTTCTCCGCCTTCACGCCTCCTGCGTTCTCCGTTGACAAGAACAATGTGGAAGTCGCACCGAAATCGGAGTTTTCGTTTCTTGTATCCAAGACCGCCCCTCCGTCAAGCATCACGGTGAAGATCAAGGATGAAAAAGTCCCCGTCACGGTGAAACCTATCCACAACGGGAACCTGGTCAAAGGCAAGCTGCCGGAGAGCGCGGTGGGGCGCTATATTCGCCTCGACGTGTTCGCCAAAGGCCCCGGTGGCTGCGACAAAGCGGATGGCTGGCTGCTGAAAGTGGGAAAATGACCGTGTCAGGAGACGACGTAGGCAGCAATCTCCCTGCCTACGTCGTGGTCTGCCTCCGCGCCTAGACGATCCTCAGCGCGTTTCTCTCACCGACTTGATCGCCTCTCGAAACTCCCCAATCACAACCATTGCCTGAGCCAGGCGACGTTCGGCCAATCGGCATGCCCCATCGCGCATCCCATGTTTTCAGACCGAGCGCAACCGAACATAATTGCACGATTACTCCTCGGCTCTTCATCCGCCGTGCTAGGAGAGCAGCCGTAGGCTTATTACGTGAGGCAATCGGAATGGATGTTGATTAGAATGGAAACCGGATACCGACCTGCACTTCATTCGGGACCATTTGTCCGGCCAAGCTTCTGAGTCCGACATCGGTGGAATTGGAGGACGATAATGGACTAGACAGCGCCGGACTGATCAAGCGATCAAACTCGGTGGCATAGCCTCCCCTGAACCCCGCGCCGAAATAGGGTACCAGCGTCGTTCCTCCCACCGAAATTTGTTTCGACACATTTGGAAGGGTCCGGATGAGCACCTTACCATTTCCCGGTATCGAGCCCGACGGCAGCCACTGCTTATCCATCTCCGTGACGATGGCAGTCGGCGGCATCGTTCCGGAATCCGAGGATCCGAGCATGGGAAGACGGTCACCGGCCGCACCCGCATAGGGAAGCGGCTCGCCCAAACTGATGCCGACCATAAGACCGATCCCCAGAAGGCATCGACAATGTCTAGAAATGGCACACAGCTGAGCCATAGAGACACACCTTACAACCTGTCCGACACCTATGCAAGAGGTCGGCACCGCCTCACAATGTGTTTCCCGTTTGCCTTGGCATGATTGGAGAGCGGATTTCGCCGATCAGCCTCGCTGAGGTTAGCTTCACACATCCGCTATTTTCTTGGCGAGCGGGGGGCTCCACGTTATCGTACGTGCAGCAGACCACAGAAGAACTACCGGAGATACTTCATGCGATCATATGACATGGTCGTCATCGGCAGTGGCCCGGCCGGTCAGAAAGCAGCGGTTCAAGCAGCAAAGTTATCGAAACGGGTGGTCCTGATCGAAAAGGCCCACCAATTGGGCGGTACCTCGTTGAACACCGGCACCCTACCCAGCAAAACCCTCAAAGACACTATTGAATACCTTCACGGATTAGGGCGTCGAGGCTTGCCCCAACTGGGGGCAGAGCTCACGCGGCGGTTGACTCTCCCTGATCTGATGGCACGAAAAGACCAGGTCATCGAAACTGAGGTCGGTGTCGTGGGGCACCAATTACAGCGCAACAAGATCGAGATTCTCCAGGGCACCGCGAGCTTTCTCGATTCGCATACATTGAACGTGACGCGATCGGATGGAACCGCCGATCAGGTCCGCGCCTCGATCATCGTCCTCGCCACAGGGTCGCGACCACGTCGCCCCTCGGAGATCCCATTCGACGATGTGATGATCTGCGATTCGGACTCTTTTTTACGCACCAGGAAGCATCCCACCAGCATCATCGTTATTGGTGGTGGTGTCATTGGAACTGAATATGCGTCGATGCTGGCCGCATTCGGCATCACGGTTACGCTCATTGACCGCCGGAACCAGATGTTGCGGTTTCTTGATCAGGAAATCGCAGCAGCACTGGCCACGCAGATGGAGGAGAATGGCGTGGCAATACGGCTGGGGCAGGAGCATCTGAATGTGGTGATCGGTGACTCGAACCGCCCGGCCGTTCAACTCCACAATGGTGAAACTGTGACGGCCGACATGGTGCTCTACACGATGGGGCGGATCGGCAACACCGAAGCGTTGAATCTCCCGGCCATCGGGTTGGACACAGACCAGCAGGGACAACTCCCCGTCAACGCTCACTACCAAACCGCGCTCCCACACATCTATGCGGCAGGCGATGTTATTGGGTTCCCGGCACTCGCCGCAACTGCGATGGAACAGGGCCGTCTCGCCACCTGTCATGCCTTTCAGATCCCCGATGCGCATGACATCAAGGTGATCCCGTACGGCATCTACAGCATTCCGGAGGTCTCGATGGTCGGAAAGACCGAAGAGGACCTCACCGCCGCAGATATCCCTCACGCCACTGGGAGGGCTTTCTTTCGAGAAATGGCACGCGGTCACATCAGCGGAGAGCTCCACGGTCTCTTAAAGGTGATCTTTCACCGCAACACACATACGCTCCTGGGAGTTCATATCATCGGCCAAGGAGCAACCGAACTGATCCATATCGGCCAATCGGTGCTGACGTATGGAGGAACGGTGGAATATTTCGTCCACAACGTCTTCAATTATCCCACGATGGCCGAGTGCTATCGCACCGCGGCTCTCGATGGGCTCAATCGACTGCAGCAGACGAAGTGCCAACCAGCTGCCGCCGCTTGAGACTGCCCAGCACCACCTGCTCTCTCCTCCAGTGATCTTTCCAAGCAGAGGAGTGTTGGATCGGTGAGAACACGTTTGCTTTTGTTTCCAAAGAAGATATAATCGCGCTGTGCTTCAGGTCGTCATGATCTACGAGGAGTCGTGGTCATGAGCCTCTACTCAACTCTTCGTCTCTCCTCGCTGCCCTATAGACAGTCTTGCTCGTCCACCAGCAGAGCTCTGCCTGGAGATCTGCGTCTACTGGAGGTACGCCATGCCGATTCCTCAAATTCTCAGAATTCGTCTCGATCGCGAACATGTTCATTACGAGGTGCTCCCGCACTCTCGAACATGTGGCGCTCTTCAGGTCGCGCGAACCCTTCACGTGCCTGAACAGCAAATGGCCAAGGCCGTGATCGTGAAGGTGAAACAGCACTTTGTCACCACCGTCCTGCCGGCAAGATGGACCGTCGACCTTCATGGCCTCCGAAAGATGTTTGGGACTCATCGCGTACGGCTGGCGACCGAGCAGGAGATGACGGAGCTGTTCCCCGACTGTGAGGTGGGTGCGATGCCGCCTTTCGGGATGCTCTATGGACTTCCGGTCTATGTGGATCGGTCGCTCGCGCAGGACGGAGAGATTGTCTTTGAAGGCGGTACGCACTCGGAGGCGATCAGCATGCGATACTGGGATTTCGCGGCGCTCATGTTCCCCACGGTGGTGGACCTGCATCATCCGCCATGCGATGGATTGACCGAGAGCGCCAGGAACTAGGCCGCATCACTCACCCAGCCAGTTCCACAGGTAGGGGATGAGTAGATAGGCTGCGGCAGAGGCCAGTACCCCCACGACCGCACCGAAGAGCCCGGCCACGTAGAGTCCTGCAAACGGGGCCGCGAACACGACGAGAATCATGAACAAGGCCAGGGAACGATGGCGTTCGTAGAACGTCCGCCGACCTTCGGCCGACAAAGAGGGAGACGACCCCGAAGGATTTGACATAAGCCGAGTATAAACGAAACACGCTACCGTGTCTGCCCGAACGCTCCAGGCATCACACCTCCTGGAACAGTGCGGATCAGTGGAACACAGGGCCGGAGCCTGTCCCACCACAGCATTTCTTAAACTTCTTCCCGCTCCCGCAAGGACAAGGATCGTTGCGCCCGATTTTCGTGTGGTTCGAGGGCGCCAGATCGAGATCGCCCGCTTCGAGCCGCGCTTGATAGATGGCACGCCCTAGATGGGCATACTCGCGCATCGCCTCGGGGAAGATTTCAATCACCGTTTGGGCAAACTGCTCTAGACTCCCCTTCCCCTTTGTTTCCTGATGGTAGGCCTTGGCAAGTTTCAGCGACGTAAAGAAACTAAGCGTCATCAGCAACGCCCCGAAGTCCTCATCGAATTCATCAGGCGTGTACTCGTTCCATACCTCCGCTAGATAGTCATACCCCATCCCAAATCCTTGTGCCCACTGACTCAGGGGCGCATCGTCACTCAGGTTATCCAGCGGCCATGGTCTGATCTCGCACCCTGGTGGAAGCGACACACTTCCCCCTGTTCGTTCACAGATGCACTCGTTGTAGAGTGCCATCATGGCCTGAAGTACCTGCTCCGCTTCGTCCTTGGTCTCGTACTGAGCCTCCTGGTCGTTGAAGACGAGTGGAATCCATTCCGAGGGTGGAATCAACTCCGGCCCATTCCCCAGGCTGAACAAGAACCCAGCCAATTGAGGATAGGTCAACGTGTCTTTAGGACGTTTCGGTGACGACAAGAAATGCGTCAAGAGCGTTGCCTGTGAGCCTGTAAATAATGGAACCGTATCCCTCATGCTCGACCACCATTGTAAGGAATGCACGGTCTGTCCATATATAGCCCCCTTAGCGGGGTCCCCGGCTTGATTAGATGAAGACCTCGCGCGATTATCCCGCCACTCTCATCAGCGTATTCTCATCCGTATGATGAAACAGATCCGACCGGCCCGGCATCTGAAGGTGTGTGTCCTCTCGGTAGTGAAATCGTTTCTTGTCGAGAATCGTCACCGTCAATTCGTAGCGCACCGTCTTAAATTCCTTCACGAGGAAGCGATTCGAGCAAATTCCATAGGTCTCAGACCCTGTCTCCGCTAAGAGGGAAAAGGTCGTGGCATCCGGCTCAGCCGTGCCCCCGGCAATCAGTGCTACCCCGCGCGGTACGATAAAGCAGCGCAGCACCTGTCGCTCGCCTGCATCCCATAGCCAATAACCGACCTCTTCATGAAAGGGCTCAGCTTCCCCGATTCGTCGCACCACCGTCGCATAACGCAAGCCATACAACACCTGTTCATGATTACGCACCTGTCCGATCGGTTCAAACGTGATCCGCTCGCGAAACTTGTTCTCTTCCGTTCCCCGATCATCCGACGGAGCCACATCCGTTCCCTTGTCGCCTTCCCACACACCAGCCAGCGTAGCCAGCGGGCCAAGCTGTGCCACCAAATCTGAATCCATGAAGCCTCCTCACACAGATGAGAACAATTGATACGATGCACACGACCTGTTCGTGAATAACCAGGCTGATCACATCGCACGTGATTGTAGGAGATTCCTATCGTGCGGTGCAAACCAAACCGACAGAAATTCGAAACGGTGAAAACCGGTTTCACGCCTTTGTCTTCCCGGAATAGGTGACGAATCTCAGGTTTTCTCGATCAAAAACTGCTACTATGCACCTGTACGTATCAGGGCGTTATCTTGTTGTGAAAGGAACACTCATGGTGAAACGTTCACACCTCATTTCAGTCTGTCTCATCGCCTCGCTGATCGGAGCACCGACGCTATCATTTGCCAAAGCTCGTGGAGGGGGTGGCGGATTTTCCCGCGGCTCACAAAGCGGAGGTTATGGAAGCATGGGCAGCCGTGGTTCCCGCACCTATCAAAACAACGGCGCCAAGCCCATCGAACAATCCACCACTGCCAAACCATCGACAGCGCCACCGCCGACAGCGGCCAACCGTCCGATGGGCCAACCTGCTCCAGCCACGTCGCCGTCATGGTGGCAACGCAACCCCTTGCTCGCGGGAATCGCCGGTGGTCTGGCCGGGACATGGATCGGCCATATGCTCTTCGGTGCGACAGAGAGCACGGCGAAGACGACCGACACAGAGTCGGGCTCGGGAACAGCATCTCCTTCGGAAAACTCCTTTGGACTCATCCTCCTCCTCATGGCCATCGGAGCCGGCGCACTGTATTTCTTCAGAAGATCCAAGCAGACACCAGCACCGGTCTTCACAGGACTGTCGCGCGGCACCACCGCAAGAGGGAGCCTCCTGGACGTTTCAGCCAATCAGACAACGGATGAGCAAGACACGAAGGCCTACACCGTGACGACGGAAGATAAAGCCACCTTCCAACAGCTGCTGACCGACATTCAATCCGCCTGGAGTGCACAGGATGTCGCGGCTTTGCGACGATGTGTGACACCAGAAATACTAAGTTATTTCAGTACCGCCTTGGCCGAGAACCATAGCCGAGGCGTAGAGAATCATGTGGAAGCGGTGGAGTTGCTCAAGGGAGACGTGCGTGAAGCCTGGTCCGAGGGCGAGATGGACTATGCAACCGTGGACCTCCGCTGGAACGCTTGTGATTACACCATCTCCACGACCATCCCACGTGGACAAGCGGACTCTCTCATTGAAGGCAGTGACGAAACACCGTCAGAATCCTGTGAAGTTTGGACCTTCATGCGCGTGCGAGACGGACAGTGGCTGCTCTCGGCCATTCAACAACAATAATCCTCAGGGAAGGCGGCTGACTCGGTGAGTCAGCCGCCGATCCGACTCCATGTAAGGCTGAATGCACACCGTTCTCGGCAAATCCCAACCCGCTGCCCACCATGTCGAAACACAGCCTACTGGACGATGGCGAGAATCTCGCAGGTGACGACCCATCCTGAACAGAAGGGGCCCACGATGATGTCACCACTCGACATGATTGGGATGAGCACGCCGATATCGCGAAGTGATACGCCACCGTGGAACCAGAGGACGGAGTATCTCCTTCGCCGCACCTGCATTGGAATCCTGTGGTTGGTGACGCTCTCCTTCCTGGCTCAGACGGTAGACGCTGCAGGCGGAAGCCAAGCGAAGTTCAAACGTAGCTCGACACAGTACATCGCCGCGTTGGGTGAGCCAGGCGCGACCTCCGGGAACGGCGCGCAATGGTGGGGTTTATGGCCGCGAGACCCAGGTCCTCGAGGCGTGAAGTTGAACCACTATCAATCGTTGAAAGATGCCGGTGGCGTCGCCCCGTCACGCTGGCAATTCGACGAGACAACCTGGTGGCTGGAGGAACACGGCTTAATCATGGAGCAACCGACTATTCCACTCCCTCCCGGAAAATACCTGGTCACAGGCGCCCGCAAGGTGACGTCCGTGCTGACGATTCATCCCGCCGACAGCCATGGCGACCAGCGCTGGGAGCTTGATCAAGACGCAACGCTCCATGACGTGACACACCTGGCCTGCCGTTCCGCGCGCTATACACCAGCGAGGGCTGGCGGTTCATGCTCGCCGGCCAACGCAAAGCAGACAGCATTTCCCGTTGCCCCAGGAGACACGATGCCTCCCGTTGAGGGCTGCACGAAGCAAGACTATGCCGTGCTCATCGTGATCGGTATAGGCGTGGGAAACTGAGCCTCAGTGGCGCACCGACAGTGCACGCAGCCGGCTTACCGGAAACCTCCCAGTGCATCTCCTCCCACTCAGTGAAGAGTCGGGAACAGCATAGATAGAGCTATTCGCATCAGACGTGATGCATGGCCGACGAGAAAAGATTCCCGCTCCTATTCTCTACGCACAGCCTGACAAGACATTGACGGATTGATCCCACTTGAACCGTCAATAACTTAACAATACTTAGCTAAGTTTAAATACATATCTACGAAATCCTTGGAATACCGACATCTGCACATTTGGCGCAGTTCTTGCTCCACCTTGGTGGTAGCTGTGACCGTAACCACCTTAGGAGGGAGCTATGGACTGTCCGAAATGTAAAGGGATGATGATGTTAGAGCGGTTCTCGGATTTCTTTCTCGTGTTCTATGCCTGGAAATGCATCAACTGCGGGGCGATCATCGACCGCACTATTTCCAGCAATCGACGAAAGAGTCTGGCAGCCCGCGAGTCCCAGACCGTTGCTGCGCAGTAAGAAACCGAGGCAACGAGGACGGACACTTTGCATTCTCGGATTGCTCATGGAGCAACCGTCCGTCCCACGTGTTAGACCCCGGCGACGGTGGGTACGCCATGCTCACCGTCCAACGCAAAGCAGGCGGCGTTGCCCGATGCGCCAGCGTGTCGGTGTCGATAAAAGACTCTCTCCTCGCTGAGAGGTAGAAGCTGAAAGTCGGAAACGGCGCGGCCAAAGAGTAATTGAAATAAAGTGACCTGAGGCTATCAACACAAGACTCCCATTTACTTCACGCTTAAGCGTCGGATGTTTCGTTCAAGCAAGAACTTCCCCTACCCTGCTAAGCTTTGGTTCCCAATACGCTCCACCAGTCTCGTGCCGCATGCAGCACGCGCACAATGGTGACACCATCCGAGTGTGGGATATAGAAAATCAGATTGCTCTCGAAATTGTTGATGCGCCACTTGCGCATGGTGGCAAGATCAGGATGGCGCAGCGTCAGCGGCGCGCCGATCATCAGTTGACAGGCCAGATCGTTGAAACTCGCTTCGGCACTGGCCAGGAACCGCTCTGCCGTGTCCAGCCCTGCCTCTTCTACGAAATACACAAATTGCTCGACCAGCTCGCGCCTGGCCGCCGCGTGCTGGTAGACCGTCAGCATCAGCGCGGCTTCTTTCGGGCAGCCACCTTTGCCAAAGCCTCGGCGCGAAACTCTTTCCAATCTGCCGCCGTCAATGCTGCTTTTGAGGTCTTCAATCCCTCTAGCAATTTTGCTTCCAGCTCGTCCTCGGCTTTGCGCTTTTCATCGGCCCGGATGAGTTCCCGCACATATTCGCTCGCGCTGCTATACCGGCCTTGGGCGATCTGCCCATCGACAAATTGCTTCAAGGGATCAGGCAGCGAAATGTTCATGCTCTGCATCGGGTGCCTCCTTCAGTCATGTACCTTTTCGACTATGCCACAGATGGCGAGAAATGGCAATAAATGGCATTAGATGCCATGGTGAAATGTGGCTAAGCCCCTGCATCCAGATAGCCGATTATTGGCTTTCATCAATTTGAGTGTGAGTTCAAGATTGAGGAGCAACACTGGCGGCCAGAGAGAAGACTCATGACGACAGACGCTGAGAGCTCGATCAAGGTGCAACACCCTTCGCCGTGACCTACCTGACCTGCCTTTCTGCACGCTATGCACCGGCAACGGTGGGTGGCTCCTACTCGCCAACTCACGCAAAGCAGGCAGCGTTGCCCGTTGCGCCTGGAGCCACAATGCTTCCGGTCGAGGGCTGCACGAAGCAGGACTATGCGCTGCTCATCGTGATCGGTGTAGGCATGGACAACTGAACCGCGGTCGCGTACTGACGGTTTGCGTAGTAACCTTTAAAAATACTCCAAGTACCGTTTTTGTTTCTTTCTCTGTAGCTATGGCGCGATAGCGACAAAAGGCACTCTGTATTTTTTCTGTTTTTATTGGCAGGTCAGGAATGCATATGTTTCGATGAGCACAAAGTCAGATCTCGGATTTCGCGTTGAGCTTGGAGAAATGGACGAATGCATTTCTTACGGAAGCTCATAAGATTAGCAAAGGCACGAGAAAATCTTCTTAGGCGGATCGGGTGGGCGTACATCATATATCACTCAACTCTTGCCTGTGCATTCCTTGCCACTATGCCGAGCGGCATACCCAAGCAAGGAGTAGAACTTCTTGAACTTGCTTTCATCTTTCTCATATACCCGGCACTCATTCCTGCCGTCTTCGTCTGTGGTGGTTTACACGCTCGCAACTGCGATAGCACATTGCTTGGAATTATGGTGCAAGCGACGTTCTATCTTGCTGGTGTTGCATGGTACTTTGTCGGTGGGTGGACCTTTTATTCATTTGTCATTCGAATCATTCGTCGCAGTGATAGAGGTAAGGATGATCAAATGTAGAATTCCCCAAGCGTCTCCCGAGCGGTTCAAAACACCTGCACGATAAAACACTTCAAATACCGCGTCTCCGGCATGCTGGCCAGGATGGGATGGTCGGCGCTTTGGCCACGTTGTTCAATGAGCCGGATATCTCGCTTGGCGTCGCGTGCCGCGAGGCGGATGCTCTTCCAGAGATCTGCCTCGGAGACGGGATGGGAGCAGGAGCTGGTGACGAGAAATCCTTCCGGCTTCAGCAACTTCAAGCCCAGTAGATTTACATCCTTATACCCCGTCAACGCACCAGCCAAGGCCTGTTGACTCCGGGCAAAGGCTGGAGGATCGAGGATCACCAGGTCATAGCGTCGCCCCTCCTTCACCAGCTTGCGCATCTCTTCAAACGCATCGGCTTGGCGATAAGTACAGCGATCCTCCACCTTGTTCATCCTAGCCTGCGTCTTGGCCATGGCCAGTGTGTCTAGACTGACATCAAGGCCCTCCACTGATACGGCTCCGGCGAGCGCGGCATGAATGCCGAACGCGCCGGTATGGCAGAAGACTTCCAACACGTCCGCTCCTGCCGCGAGCTTGGCCGCCGCCAACCGATTTTCCCGTTGATCGCAAAACCAGCCGGTCTTCTGTCCCTTCTCCACATCGACGAGAAACTTCGCGAAACCTTCCTGAATCTCCACTTGTGTCGGGCCGCTGCCACAGAGAAACCTCCGTTCGAGCGGCAGACCTTCAAGTTGCCGGCTCTTGGCCTCGTTCCGTAGATAGACCCTGGTCAGATTCAATTCTTTCATCAGCACGTCCGCGATGAGTTCCTTCCGGCTATCCATGCCGAAGGAGAGGCACTGCATGACCAGCAGCTGATCGTAGCGATCCACGATCAACCCCGGCAGTCGATCGCCCTCGGCATAGATCAGCCGATAGGCATTGGATTGCGCAACCACGCGCTGCCGTAAGCGGATCGCCTGCTGGATTCTGCCCCGCCAGAACGTCTCATCAATGGGCTCATCCTCAAACGTCAGGAGACGAACGCGGATTTTCGAAGCAGGGTTGTAGAGGCCACGTCCGTAAAATTGTCCAGTAGGGGTCAGGACATCGACCAAGTCTCCAGCGGTTGCCTGACCGACAAGCGGCCCAACATGATTGGCAAAGAGCCAGAGAGGCCGCCCCTCCGGGACGCGGAGTGAAGTGAGGCGGACGTGGGCCATGGACGTCATAATCTGTTCTCCCATACCATGATGTTACGAACTCTATTACGTGAATGGTCACGGACCGGCTGCTATCAATTCGAACGTCACACGCTCATTGCTTGACGAACCCCGGCCAGTATGTTTTCCTGAGGATGACACATTTCACATTCTGCATGAGGATAAAGAAGAATGGGCGACAAAGCCACTATTGGTTCTGCCGTATTGGACCGACTGCATCGCCTCGGCGTTCGTCATATCTTCGGTATTCCGGGTGACTACGTCCTCTCCCTCTATCAATTGATCGAAGCCTCACCGATTAAACATGTGGGAACGACGCGAGAAGACTGTGCCGGGTTTGCGGCAGACGCCTATGCCCGAATCAACGGGATCGGGGCAGTCTGTGTGACCTACTGTGTCGGTGGGCTCAATACCGTCAACGCCATTGCCTGCGCCTATGCCGAACGGTCGCCGGTCGTCCTCCTGACCGGTTCACCAGGTCTGTCTGAACGAACTCGCACCCCTTACTTACATCACATGGTCCGAGATTTTTCCACTCAGCGAGAGGTCTTCGAACGGATGACCGTGGCTGCGGTCACTCTGGACGATCCCCTGACTGCTGAGCGCGAGATGGATCAAGCCTTTGCCGCCCTGCTTCGCTACCGCCGCCCCATTTATATCGAAATCCCCCGCGATATGGTCCACTGTCCGTTGACTGGGGGAATGAAGCCGATCTGCATCGAAGATACGCCGAGCGACCCCGCCGCCTTGGAAGAAGCGCTCAGCGAAGTTCGAATCATGCTGGCGTCGGCAAAACGGCCGGCTATGCTCGTCGGCGCCGAAGTCGGCCGCTTCGGGTTACAGGACGACTTGGCGCGCTTGGTCGAGCGCCTCAACATTCCCATCGCCTCCACCTTGCTCGGCAAATCGATCATTCGGGAAGATCATCCCCTCTATGTGGGCGTGTACGGTGGACTCATCGGCCGAGAAGAAGTCCAGGCGTTCATCAACGACTCTGACTGTCTGTTGATCCTGGGATCTGTTTTATCCGATGTGGAAGACCTGGATGCACGATCGCCGTTGCTGTCTGAAGGACGAACGATCCATGCCACGGCCGATCGTGTCGCCATCAAGCACCATCGGTATGAATCGATCAAGTTCCAGGATTTTGTCCAGGGCCTGGTACGATCTCCGCTTCCCTCGTTTTCTCATGCTCCACGCACGCTTCCGACTCGGTCCGTCGCAACCTCGTCGGTTCTGAATTTGGATGCGCCGGTCACGCTGGAGGGGCTGTTCCGACATCTGGATACCGTCCTCACCGAAAAGACCGTCGTCATTGCCGATGTGGGTGAGTCGCTCTTCGCGGCGGCCGATCTGCACGTGCGCCATCGGTTTGAGTTTCTATCACCGGCTTATTACACGTCGATGGGGTTCGCTGTGCCTGCAGCCTTGGGCGCTGCATTTGCCGACCCGAGCCTGCGACCTATCGTCCTGGTAGGAGACGGTGCGTTTCAGATGACCGGAACTGAATTGGCCAGTTGCGTGCGGTATGGGCAAGCTCCGATTGTCATCGTGCTCAATAACCGAGGCTATTCGACAGAACGCGAAATTCTGGAAGGTCCTTTCAACGATGTCCATGAATGGCAGTATGAACGGGTGTGCGAGCTGATCGGCGGTGGCAAAGGGTCACGCGTGAGCACGCAAAGAGAATTTGAACAGGGTCTCGCCGCCGCCTTTGCGGACGGAAGCCAGCTTCACCTTCTCAACGTCCTCTTGAACCCGAATGACCGTTCCCCTGGCATGGTACGCTTGGCACGTCGCCTCGGAAAGAAACTTTCGACCGACAAGCCATAGGTACAATCCTTCACCCCTGCCTCCTTTTCCCTACACCCTAAAAGGGAAGCTCCCCCAAGACCCCAAAAATCTCTGAGGAAAACAACACACATGACATGTTATCGTTGCCACCAGTGATGGCATGTCCTCTGCATCTGTTCCTAGAAGAAAGGGACCGTTGCTCCGCGCCCATCCAGGCTTTACGCACGATCGCATTTCAGCCATAATGTTGAATACGTAGCGAGAATGTCGAGTCGTACTTTTGTCAAAATGGTGCGAGTACCGCTCCTCACGGTTTCGGCCGGCGAGGCCCCGTCCAATTTGACCCGGAGCTGAACAGACAGGACCCGCCGAACAATTTTCGGCGCGTCGTCTGAGCAGCCGACACTGGTCTTCGCTCAACGGCGATGAACACTATCTTTGGGCCCTATGCCACAATATCTCCTGTTCACTGACCTAGACGGTTCGCTGTTAGACGGAAACACCTACTCGTTCGACGAAGCCCGGCCAGCGCTCGACCTGCTCCGCTCCCAGGATATTCCGGTCATTTTGGTCTCCGGAAAGACTTGTGCCGAAATCGAACCGCTTCGCGAACGATTGGACCATCAGGCACCCTTTATCGTCGAGAACGGAGCGGCGGTGTATGTCCCGCTCGAGACCTTTGACTTCACTCCGGCACGATCTCGCCGACGTGCTTCGTATCACGTCATAGAATTAGGCACTCCCTATGCGCTTCTCCGCGATGTCCTCCGACAAATCGAGGACGCGGTAGGAACGAGGCTGCAAGGGTTCGGCGATCTATCAGTCGATGAGGTCATGGCGACGACAGGGCTTTCACGTGAAGACGCGCTGCGGTCGATGCTTCGCGAGTTCGATGAACCATTCTTGGTCAACGGACCTCCCAAATTGATCGAGGAGATCTGTCGCCAAATCGTGACGCGAGGTCTAAATTGGACACGAGGAGGGCGTTTCTTTCACTTGATGGGAAACAACGATAAAGGCCGGGCAGTCGAGATCCTGCTTCGATGCTATACACGACAAGGACTCGATCCTGACCTGTCGGATCTCGAGACCATTGGTATCGGTGATAGCCTCAACGACCTCCCCCTCTTACTTACGGTCGATCATCCGATATTAGTGCAAAAACCGGACGGATCCTACGACCCAGACATCACTCTCCCCAACCTCATTCGAGCCCCAGGCATCGGACCAGCCGGATGGAACCATGCTGTTCTGGATATCCTTCAGCGTGCCTCAGAAAAGACACCGCAAGGGCAACCTCTGAATATCAGAATCAGTTGATGGCGAGCTACTCTTCCCTGTACAGAAGCCGCTAATCTTCCGCTGGATTGATGATATGGAGCCCCGCGGTTTTCGATGCTGCGAGCAGCTGGGTATCGGCGCTGACCACGGTCAACCGCAAGGGCTTCAGCTCTAACGCTAAGGCTAAGTGCATCGCCTGAAGTGATCGAAGGAACGGATACTCTAAAGCCAACTCCTTGGTCGCCAGATAGGTCTCCATTCTTGGTGCAATAAACTGATAGAGCCCCTGTTTTGACTCAATCTCGAACTTATGCAGAACAGAATAGCAATCATCCCGCGTGATCTGCCCCTCTTGGGCGCGCGCACACAGAGTCGTGAAGAAATCCGTGACGGACCATGTCGGAAGGATGGCTACTTTCCCACGTTTCACCATCAACTTATTCACAATCCGTGTGCCTCGCTCCATACTGTACCGCTTCACCAGTGCAGTTGAATCAAAATAATAGTACGGCATCTCTTTACACCCTCCCCTTCAAAATGATTTCGGCCAATGGCCCTTGGAGCTTGGAGAGCCGGTCCTGTAACTCATCGAGCGGGACCTCTTCATACCCTTCTTTACGAAAGGTGTCCGCCAAGTTACCCTGGTTGAAGGACAGTGTGTCTTGCTTCAGACGATCATTCAAGCGCCGCTTAGCCAGTCGGCTTGAGACTTTTTGTCCCGACTTGGTCAAGCCTCTGCCCCTGCTGCGTGGAGCACGACTGACGGACACGTCATCCGATCTTTTCACGATTATGACCTCCTCAGATATGAACGTTCACTCACGGACCCACCATTGACTCTTCTCGCGGACAACCCACCGGCATCCCCGTTATGACGGGTGACGCATCATCGTCAAGAATCTGTGCCGCAATCGCCTTTGCCACTTCGGACGACACGTCTTGCTGCATTACGCGAAGCGTTTTCGCCATCGCTTCGCCCTCTGTCAAATGCCCCTCCTTCCCTCCCCGGGCAACCGCCCCAATGACTTGCCTCGTGACGAGATTCAGAACTTCAAAATCGCTGCACCATCGGACATATTTGAAGTGTGGATCCCCCACCTGGATGGGGAAGAGCCGCACCGTGCCACGAACGAGTACCTCCGTCGAGCCGGTGTCGACCTCACTTACCTGGGGCCTCACATGCAGCCCCTCTCGAAGCAGCCCTTCGACCAGCGCATGCTGGGCCAGCTCCCCTTGCTCGCCGGACACCTGTACCGAGAGCACCAGATTTGTCGCGAGAAACTGCTCCAATTCCCTGAATAATTCGTTCGGTCGATGGGCAGGAGGAATTCCTTGTCCACTAGGGCGAACCACTCGCAAATCCATGTTATAGGCCTCTCGCAGAACCGTGTCTTGAACAGCCGTGAAGAGCGCACGGACCTTCGCAAGCTTGTCTGTTGCCTGCCTGGCCTCTGCAACCTCCGCGGTGATCGTCCGATCCAATTCCCCGAGCTTATCCATCAACGACACTTCCGCCTGAGATCGATTCATCACGGCGAGGGCATGGTGCACCTTCTTGTCCGAGTCGTACCAATTGTCCAGGACTCTGACATTCTCGAGCACCTTCTCGGTCGAGACGTTCGTCACGCTATCGATCGTCAACCGTCTCTCGGTATTCACAAGGCCCTGGTTCTCGACGATCGAATAGGACTCCTGGTCTTTGGCATGCGAAGCCACTTTCGCCTTAAAGATGCGTGCCACCGCCGCATACGCCTGATCCTCCGCGCTGCTCCGATTGTCGGCTTGTCCGACCCCGGTCAGATAGTGCGCGGGAGGATAGTCCGAGGTCCGACCATCGACCCACGTGGGTTTGTCTTTTCCCAATATCCAGGTACATCCACCGGTCATCGGCACGACTCCACAGAGACACAGACCGATCACCATCCTTTGCCCCAGCATCGATCCACACCGGTTGATCATTGCAGCACACGCCGAATGATGAACAGGGTTTGGCCGGCAGACAGCGAGATTGCCTGTCCATCCTTCCCCATCATGCGATGTCCTGGCGGTTGAACAGAGACCTGATACTGACCAGGTGAGACCCATGCCTTGGCGACGTGAATTTCATCAGGTAAGGTCTGCCAGCTTCGCTTATCGGCTTCTTCCGAGGCCACCGCGGCCCCCTTGGTGATCAATTCCACCAGCAGTCCCACCCACGGAGCGGCATCTCTCCCCGCCGCATGTTGTGCGCCTCGGGTAATGCCTTCCGCCATCGCAAATTTGGTCGCAGCTCTGGCAAGGGCCTTCACCGTCATCGCGGGCAGACGCTCCGAAAGACTCTGTTCGGCCAGGGCTGTTATATTTTGAGCCAGCTCCGATCGGACGGTCACGGAGCGCCCACGTGAATCCGTCAACGTCATGGCATCAGACGGAACTCGCGTTTTCTGTCGAACCAATTGCGGAAGCGCTACTCGAACTACCCGCCCATTGAGGCCATAGAGAACGCTGTCGACCATGCGATCCCTCCTGTAGGGCTGATACAACACCCCTCTATTTAGCAAAACTAACTGTACGGCATCAAGACTGATCGGCAAATCGAGTAACAGGTCTTCCTTTCGGGGAGCCCGCCCATTGTAGCTGATCATCACAACCTGAGCGGATCGCCCACCAGAAATCGAAGGCTCCCAGGTCACATCTGGGAAAGCTTTCCGGTATGACTCAAATTCCGTCGTCAGCCCGAGGGCCTCGGTTGTGCGTAGGAGATCAGCCCGTAAAGATGGAGGAAACGACATCTTCGCCCACCCACTCATGGCACCATACGCCTCGTAGGCATTCCGATAGGCGATGAACGCATTGTTGAGATCTCCGGCTGCTTCGTAGAGAATCCCGCTCAGGTATCGAGCAAATCCGTCGTTTCGGTACTTGCCCTTGTCCTTGACCCGATCGCCAAGCACATTCAGACGATGGTCGACACGACGCACCTCCACCAATGCCTCGTCGACGTGCCCCTGCGCAGCATAGTTCAACGCCTTGATCACGTTGACCATCACATGCTCGTACGCATCCCCTTCGTAGGGTAAGGCGTTGTCATTGGTCAGAAAGGCGGCGGTTTCGGTACGGATACTCTTGGTATAGAGCCGCTCAATATCCTCTTCTGCTCGATTCAGTGCTGCGTTGCTGTGCTCGTACTGGCCGGCCAACTGCAGCACCATACCGCGATCCATCGCGTATAAGAGCCGACCTCTCGCACCATACTCTTGCTCAGCGTGCTCAACGATCGTGGCAGCCCGATGCGGATCGCCGGCTTGTAAGCTTTGTTCGATCAGAAGATAGTGATTGACTGAGAGACCACAGCCCGTCAGGAGAAAAAGAACGACAACTGACAAGACCGACGAGATGGGAGTGGTAACGCCCAACCACACAGAACCCCTGGGGGAAAACCGTGGGAGGAATGGTCTCAACAGTGTCCGCGGAACTTAAAAGACGGTACGCTTCTTTTCGACCACCTTCTTGATCTTCTTTTGCCCATACCAGACCTTGGCATTACTCTCCAGATCGATCATCTGAAGATCAACCTGATAGAAGACGGCTTTGGTCCCGTCGGCTTCGTCGAGAATGGTGGCAATCGTGCCCTTCATCATGAAATCAGCCCCAGTCTCTTTCCCTGGTGACTTCTGAGTCTCTTCGCGCGCGTAGATCGCTTGCTCTTTGCGTTCAGCTCGAACCTCGTCACGCTCACCTTTGCCGGCCACAAACGTGACCTTCTGGGAATTGGTGAGTTCCTTTTCCAGATCCGTGATGAACGTCTGGACGCTGATATGTTCATGACTGCTGTTCAGCACGGTCCCTACCACGACGACAGGCTGACGTTGGTTCGTCTTTTCAAAATTGCCGAGCCACGGATATTGCAGAGCGTCCTTGATCATCGCCTCTGCCACCACTCGGGAATCCGTGTCGTTCCACCGACCACTCAGGTCAGTAACCACCCCGGTGTCGACTCGAGTGACCTTTGTTTCATGACCGCAGCCGGACAGGACGAACGCAACCGTCACCGTGGCAATAAGCGAATAACTCACTCCTTGGATCACAGGACGCCTCCCAAGCGAAGGGACCATCTTCTACCTATTCAGCACCGTTTACCGAACATCTCGCCGTTCCTCTTCCTGCTCCAAACGCTCAAAGAGACGATCGGCATTCTTTCTCACATAGTCTCGAACCTGGGCATTGAGCTCTTTGGCCTGCTCCAAGTTGTTCTTCATATCCTCTAAATTGAGCTTGGTCAAGACATAATACGTATTGGTCTTGGGGTCCATATACTGATCGACTTTCCGCACGCCGCTGAGTGTCGTGGTCGTGATGGTCTTGATCGCGCGCTCGACGTTTTGCTCTTCCGTATTTCGCGTGAAATCCCCTGCCGTCGTCGAAGCGGCATAATCTCTCATTAAATATCCCGTATAGGTTTCGAAGGTCTTTGCAATCTCGGCCCGGCCTCGGTTCTCTGCCGTATCCCATGCCAGCGGGATATTGCGTACTCCCGTGACAGCACCCACCCCATAAAAGGCTTTGCTGTCTTTTTCATTGAACGCCCCGGATCCCATTTGGACCCACTTGGGGGGACCACCGCAAGCCACAAGTGTCACCATTAGCAGGACCGTAAGACAGAGGCCGACCAGCCTCGAGTGAGTCAGTTGCGACCTGATCATAGCAATCCTCCTCCAGATGAATAAGAAGTGTTCCTTACGTAGCGGCTACGCGTAAAAACCGTGAAATCATGCTAACATGTGGGTTTTAATCCGTCAACGCAACGCTCGCTACAAGCTTCACCCTCGATCACAAACCAAGGAGGATCTGTGGCAGACATCCAAATTACAGACGGGATTCTTCGCATTCAGCAGCTTGATATCCAAGACCCCACCGTGGCAGCCATCCTCTCGGCCTACCCTCAAACACGCTGGGCAGAAATCACACGTCGCGCAGTGAAGATTGGGCTGGGGTATTTGAAAGGCGGAGAACGGGACTAAGGAGTCGGCGTACGATCGGCTTGGTTCACCGCTGCACGGGCTCGATCATGAGTGCCACCCAGCTCGACGTACCGACGAAACGCCTCGAGTGACTTGTGTGGCTCGCTGAGTCGATCAGCGTAGAGTTCCCCTAGCGCAAAGTAGGCATCCTGATAGGCGTCGTTCACACGCAGTGCCTGCTGCAAGGCTGTCTCGGCATCCCTAAACTGCCCGCGCTTTTCGTAGATCATTCCCAACATGTAAAAGGAATCAGGATTTTCTGGAGCATATTTTACAGCAAGAAGACCGGCACTCAAGGCCTCATCAAGATTTGGGAGAACTTCCGATCGAACATAGCTCTTGAGGACGTAGGCATCGCCATAGGTGGGATCATACTCGATCGCGCGATTCAGCCGTTCGACCGCCTCTTCGATCGCCTTTCCTTCCTGGATCAAGGCGACGGCGCGTTCGTATTCAACCTTCGCGTGTTGCTGTCGTTCGGCAGGTGACCGAGGCTCCGCGCCGAATGTCAAAGCCGACTTGCGTCCTTCAATGAGGACACCGTCGCCATCTCCCTCGATGCGTAGAGTCGTCGGGAGTTGCTTGCCACTGGACGCGGCTCCAACTTGTTGCTCAAGATAGCGGCCTAACTCGGACACCATGAGCCAGCCGTTCTTGTCGAGATCCGCCGCTCCCGAAAGACCTGCGAGGAGCGTATGAACAAAGCGGCTCTCGTTATCGGGTCGTTCGGAAACTTCGCCCTGACGAGCCGCGCTAATCACTTGCACCGCACGGCGCTCTGTCTCCGATTCCGGACTCAGCCGCCCTTCCAGCGTAAGCTCTTGCGGCTTGGTCATTTCCCATCCAACGATCGGTGCATCCAGAATCAGCAATGTGTGTTTTGAGGCGGACCGCCGAGTAAATTCCTTGAGCTGTTCAACTGTGACCGACTTGGTGACGTTGTTGAGCGGTGCATCAAACGGCACAAGATATCCCCGGTCCTGCCCATCGGCATCTGGTATCCAGCCGGTATGGCCTGCATAGAAGATCACCAGTCGATCCATGCGCCCAACTTTTCTCGGGAGCACATCGTTTAAAATCTGGTGTAGACGCCGCGATCCAGCCTCCTTGTCGTAGAGTTCAACTACCTCGTCGAACCCCAACTGCCGAAAGGCCTCGGCGACTTTCTTTGCATCAGCGATCGCGCCTGGGATCGGCGGCCCCACCACATAGTGTTCAATCCCGATCACGATCGCCCAAGACTTATAATAAAGCCCCTCAGGCCTTCCCAATTGCGCTTCAGCAACTGGCAGACAATGCAGCGATTGCAGGGTAATCAGGTAAGCAACCAGCATCACGGGTCTCGCAAGCATCATCCAAGCACATCTCATCATCAACCTCTGTGGAGTGTTCATCGCCGAGGTCGTGAGCCTATCGTCGGCCATGACCGGTGTCAAGGAACTGAGTCGAAGCACTCGCCCTGGTGCGGTGAGATCGGTTCGCGGTCGTTGCACGGTTGCAGGTATCCATGACTTTCTCCATAATGCTCTCTCCCTGGACTCCGTTGATGAAGGAGACACGCCTGCCATGAGTGAACAGATCGAAACTCTGCTGAAAGAGAGTCGGACCTATCAGCCGACTCCCAAGACGATCGCTGCAGCCTATATCAAAGAGTACGAAACCGAGTACAAGAAATCCATCGCGGATCCGGAGACGTTCTGGAGCAATGCCGCCAAAGAACTAGAGTGGTTTTCACCTTGGAACAAGGTCTTGGAGTGGGAGTATCCATGGGCGAAATGGTTTGTCGATGCACGATGCAACATCGCCTACAACTGTCTGGATCGTCACGTTAAAACGTGGCGGAAGAATAAGGTCGCACTGATTTGGGTGGGCGAGAACGACCAGGAACGCATCTTCACGTACGGTGAACTCTCTCGGCAGGTC
Organism: Nitrospira sp.; assembly: GCA_016715825.1. Classification (NCBI taxonomy): domain Bacteria; kingdom Pseudomonadati; phylum Nitrospirota; class Nitrospiria; order Nitrospirales; family Nitrospiraceae; genus Nitrospira; species Nitrospira sp. The sequence goes on from JADJXO010000008.1 coordinate 50,304, forward strand.
AACCGCTGCGCGAACGCCCTGAAGAAGCTCGGCCTTCAGAAAGGTGACCGTGTCACCATCTATCTCCCCAAAATCCCGGAACAAGTCATTGCCATGCTCGCATGCGCCAGGATCGGCGTGATCCACAGTGTGGTCTACTCAGGATTCAGCGCGCCGGCCCTCGCGAGTCGCATGAACGACGCCGAAGCTAAAGTCGTGATCACGGCCGATGTCGGATACGACCGGGGCAAGGTTATCAACCTCAAGCCCGTCGTAGACGAGGCACTCAAGACTTGTCCGACCGTTGGGCATGTCGTTGTGATCCGCCGCCAGGCACCGGGAATAGCGCTCTCCGCTCCGAAGGAACTCGATTGGAACGAATGGGTTAAGCATGAACGAGCAGTGTGCGAGGCAGAACAACTCGATGCAGAAACTCCACTCTACATCCTCTACACATCCGGGACAACCGGTAAACCCAAGGGCGTCGTCCATGTCCATGGTGGCTACATGGTCGGCACCTATCTGACGACCAAGTATGTGTTCGATTTGAAAGACGAGGACGTGTACTTCTGCGTGGCAGATCCCGGCTGGGTCACAGGCCATAGCTATATCGTCTATGGCCCACTGCTCAATGGTGCGACAATCCTCACGGCAGAAGGAAAACCCGACTACCCCACTCCAGGACGCTGGTGGGATCTTATTGAACGGTACGGCGTCTCTATTTTCTACACGACTCCCACGGCCATCCGCCTCCTCATGCGGTACGGTGAAGACTGGCCCAAGAAGTTCGATCTCTCTACGCTCCGCATCCTCGGCAGCGTCGGAGAACCGATCAACCCGGAAGCCTGGGAATGGTTTCATCGCGCGGCAGGAGAAGACAAACCCATCATGGATACCTGGTGGCAGACCGAAACAGGATCCATCTTGATTACCCCGCTTCCCACCGTGCCCTTGAAACCTGGCTCAGCCACGCGACCATTCCTTGGAATTGAGGCTGATGTGGTCGATCGAGAAGGAAACAGCTTGCCTCCAAATGCAGGCGGATTTGCCGTGATCAAAAAACCTTGGCCCTCCATGATGCGCACAATTTACAAAGATCCTGAGCGGTACAAGGCCTACTGGAACACGATCCCCAATTGTTATACGGCCGGCGACGTCTGTCATAAAGATGCCGACGGCTACATGTGGTTCATGGGCCGGGCTGATGATGTAATCAAGGTCGCCGGCAATCGGCTGGGCACCGCCGAGGTTGAAAGCGCCTTGGTCAGTCATCCTGCCGTCGCCGAGGCGGCCGTGATCGGCAAACCGCACAAGACGGTCGGTGAATCGATCAAGGCCTTTATCATCTTGAAGCAAGGTGAGCAGGATAGTCCGGATCTGATCAAGTCAATCAAGGATCAAGTCTTGAAAGAATTGGGTAAAATCGGGGTGCCATCTGAGATCGATATCGTCTCGTCACTGCCCAAGACTCGATCCGGGAAAATCATGCGCCGCGTGCTCAAAGCCAAAGAGCTAGGGCAAGACCCAGGAGACATTTCGACGATTGAGGAGTGAGGGTGATGGGAAGGGGCGGGCGAAAACCGGGCGAGCCGATCTATCTTCGGCGGCATCTGCTCGCGCTCATCCTAGCGGTATGCCTGCCGGTAGTGCTGCTACAGCTCTACCAGATCTACATCGGCCCGGTGAGCTTCGATGCACAGATGGGATTTGGGATTTTCGTGTCGATCTTGGCCGGTCTCATCCTCTACTACACCTACCGATCATCCGCGAAAAATCAGCCATAGAAAGCGTCTGGTTCTTCCCCAGGATATGATGTAGAAAGCAATTTTCTTGCTTTAGGCCAGCGAGAAGTTCTCCACCTTCCCCACACCACACACAGAGTATCAGGATAGACTGAAATCACCTTAGTCCCAACACAGAAGATGAAAGGGCACCTCCCGCTGAATCACCTGGAAATCGGTGTGATTCGTTGTAATCACACTGGCACCAATGCTTCTTGCGGACAGCGCAATCAGCACGTCAAAAGCGAGATCCCGCAGTTTGGTGGCCTCATAGTGTTCCCGCCGTCGAAGCCTGTTGAGGATCTCTGCGGCCTTCAGCCACTGCTGTTCTGTTGGCGTCAACACCTGGCATCGTCGGCTTAGCTCAAGAACAAACTTTCGTTCAGTAGCAGTGCGAGCCCCGCGGAGCAATTCGTGAAGCACAACAGAAGAGCAGCTAATGACAAAAGGAGACTGCAGCAAGCGAACCGTGAAGCGACCGGATCGGAAATTCTCAATGTAGATTGCGGTATCGAGCAGCGCGAACTTAGTGGTCTTCGCCGAAGGCATCGGGCTTACCCACCGCGCTATATCGCTGGAGGATGCGATCGTGCGCAGCCTTTTCAGTGACCAAATCCAACGCGCGCTGCAGCGTTTCACTCGTAGTCTTGGCGCCGAGTGCTTTTTGGGCTCGCCGCAATTGCGTGGGATCTAGCCTGGCGGAAACTTGGATAAGTGCCATGTCCGACCTCTTGTCGGACAATGTACCAAATTCTGTCAGACATCGTCAAGACGGTTACACTGTTCGCACTGGAGGCAGGTTGTGGGGGAATGAACGGAACTGCTTTCACAAGTCATACCGCAGCCGAGGCGTCACATCGAGAATCACGCCCAAAGTCGCGACGCAGAGAAGAAAATACCAGCTGGCAATCATGTGTGGGCTGGGGCAGTGAGAGCAGATCACACCAAATCGTTTCCATTATGCACGATGCAAGATCCGACCCCAAGCGTAGTGAAATCAAAAGTGCGGGCGAAAGTCGAACATGCCTTCTTGGTCATCAACCGCATCTTCGGGTGGGCCACAGTCCGGTACCGCGGGCTGGCAAAGAATACGCACTGGCTGTATATCAGCTGCGGGTTAGCGAATCTCTATGTCGCACGGAGGCGGCTCATGGCAGGGGCGTAGGGAACGTGGGGGCCAGAGGCCAGCCACGGGTCATCAGACGGTGGGCTCCCCCATGAACAGGCCTGTGAAGTAGCGGATGCCCACCGAATTTGACCTGAGAATCACTCGAGAACCAGCGTTCTGAATGGAGCTGTGAATTAATCAGAGCTTCCCTAGAAGCGCTGCCTGAACACTGTCAACTATGGGCATGGTGATCGCGCTGTCGTGGTCAACTCCTCTGAATGATTTCCCCCTGGCGAAGCACCATAGCGCTTCGGCATAGTTTGTGGACAACTCCGGCGCGAGTCGTGTCCCTGCGGGTGTTACGAAGATCATAATCTCTGTTGCCGTGGACCGGAGAATCCGAGTTTGTACCGCCGAGTCGGTAGCGCGCCTGACTTCGTCGGAAAGCCGATCAGTCAGTTGCGCCTTAATCAACTGCACATAGTCAGCTGTCATTGCCGCCCTTTCCAGAAGAGTGAATCAGCCTCGTGGGCAGGCTGAGTCGCGTAGGAGTATTGGGTGGGATTCACGATCTAACAATGTTTAGGCGGATCCGCATGACATACCCTCATTGAAGAGGCTTACATCCCATCCAGCGGACTACGGACACCGCTGGCCCTCGATGAAGGACATCCGCATAGATAATCCTCAAGGTCTGAGTCACCAATAGCTCTTGAGCGCACCCACGATACACACGCACATGACCGCGACAAATTAAATCAGCCCGCGCTTCTGTAGATGGTCTGTATCGATGTTGATGGTGAGTATAGGAGACTGGCCGCGCTCTTAGAGCAGCCGCTCGACGTACTTGCCAATGAGGTCGGACTCGAGATTCACGGAATCGTTCACCTGCTTGAGACCAAGCGCCGTCACTTTCGGACATGCACGCTTAGGCAACATGCTGCTGGATATGCCTCTCAATTTCTGGCCCAATCGTACGTTGGGCAACTCGCAGGTCAAACTCCCCCTGGAGTCCGATCCAGAGATCCGACGACGTTCCCAAATACCGGCTGAGCCGGAGCGCGGTATCAGCTGTAATGGCGCGCTTTCCATTGACGATCGCGCTGATCCGTCCCGGCGAGACATGAATCTCACGGGCAAGCCGATTGATGCTGATGTCCATCGGCTTCATGAACTCTTCGAATAAAATTTCACCCGGATGTATCGGCTCCAGCAACCGTTTGCGCGCCATATTGCACCTCAATGATAGTCCACAATCTCCACATCATGGGTATCGCCCTGAACCCACAAGAAACAGATCATCCAGCACCTTCGCCCGATGGAGCAGCAACAGTTTTCGTCTGGCGATCCTCTCAAATGCACGAAAGCGCGGCACCTCTTCATCGGCAAACAACGACTCGGTCGCCTTTGATCTGAATGACCGTATCATCTGGCGTCAGTCTATTCCGCTACGCGACATAGGTCAAGCATCAACTATTGTCTAGATGAGATGTACATGGGGAGAGGCGGCTGAGCACGGTGGCAGCCAGAAGCGCTTCCGATTCGCAGCGATCAGATCAGTCCGCGCTTCTGCAGGTAGTCTGTATCGATGCTGAGGGTGGGTTTCGGAAATTGGCCTCGCTCTTGGAGCAGACGTTCGACATACTTCCCAATGAGGTCGGATTCAAGGTTGACGGAATCGTTCACCTGCTTGAGTCCAAGTGTCGTCACCTTGGCCGTGTGCGGAATGATGGCGACGGAGAACCCCTTGTCGTTCACATCGTTGATCGTCAAACTGATTCCATCCACCGTAATTGACCCCTTGGCCACACAGTATCGCAAGATATTCGGCGGCGCTTCGATGGCCAACAGAATCGCGTTGGCATCTTGCTGTCGGCTCCGGATCACGCCGACTCCATCCACATGGCCGGCCACCAGATGCCCACCGATGCGTTCGTTGAGCTTCATCGCCCGTTCGAGATTGACCGGCATGCCCACCGGGTAGCTCCCCAGCGTCGTCACGGAGAGCGTTTCCGGCGAGACCTCGACGGAAAAGTCGCGCTCGGTTTTCGAGACGACCGTGAGACAGATGCCATTCACACTCACACTGTCACCAATCTTGAGGTCGGCCATCACCGTCGAAGCCAAAATCGTGAGCTTCGCACCGGTCAGCGATTTCTTCAAGACCGTGATCGCGCCCATTTCTTCGACAATGCCGGTAAACATCAGTCTTTCCTCAGGATGATCTGTTTCACCACGTAGACAAGCAACACAAGCAGCACCACCACGCCCAGAACAGCCAGCACGCCGATTGTGAGATCGCCCGTCGACATGTCCTTCATCTCGCGGCCATTATAGCGCAGCTACGTCATGATGGCACGACCTACACTCGCTTAATCATGATCCAAAACACGCCGGCGGCCATCAATTGCATCCCCGCAATGATGGCGAAGGCCGTCGGATAGCTCAAATTCGCAATCAGCAGGCCTGCCAGCAACGGGCCGCTCGCGTGCCCAATATCCATGATCGTCCCTTGCATCCCCAAGCCGGCCCCCAGTCTCTTGAATTCCGAACTATCCGCGACCAGTGCCGAAGAGGACGAAGAAACTACGGCTTCACCAAACCCAAACCCAGCCGACAGCATCAGCAAAATGGGAAACATCGCGACATGCGGAACACAGATAAACGTCCCGGCACAGATACAGAGACCCAGAATAATCAGCGGCTGCCGCCCCACCCGATCGGAGATGCGCCCCATGATCGGCTTGGAGAAAAATGAAGTGACGGCTTGCACCGTAAAGAGCATCCCGACCTCACCCGGGTTCAGCCCCACCGACACGCCATACAACGGGAGAAACGCCATCAAGGCCCCATTGGCGATCATCTTAGCCGCATCGGCCGTACTCGTAATCAGAACTTTCTTATTCTTCACGACGGCCGCGAAGCCTTTCCACATTTCAGATAAGACCGCCCCTGCTCCCTCTTCTGTCCGAGGCGGTACGGCGACGTCGAGATGCAGACTATAGAACAAGACCATGGCGATGCAGCCGAACACCCCGGCTGTAACGAATGCCGTGTCGAATCCGGCCGCATGAATGAGATAGCCACCAAGAAAGGGCCCCAACAGTGAGCCCGACTGGGTGCAAGCCGTGTAGGTCCCGAGCGCGGCACCGCGCCGTTCCCGATAGAGCTCTGCCACGGTGGCCAATGCGCTTGGGGCAAACATAGCGGTGGCCAGGCCATGGAGAAACCGCAGCGCCGTCAGCGCATCCAAATCTGTGATGAACGGATAGAGAAAGGGCGGCAGGCCGAACGCCACCACGCCGATCCGCAACAAGAACCGTCGTCCATAGATATCGGAAAGGGCGCCGGACGGCAGCTTCAGCAAGACACCCGTGATGGTCGATACGGAGACGATCAAACCGATTCGCTCCGGACTCGCGCCGAGCGATTCGGCGAACAACGCTAGGGCGGGCATCCGCACCATGTTGTAGCTGATGAAACAAAAGATGCCGACCGTGCAGATCAGCACGAAGCTGCGTGAGGCGGTCATGGGGTCGATCGCCCGTCAGAATTCCCGTTGTCAGGGCTCCGCGGGCTGCTCAAGATCTGCTTCAGGAACGCCATGTGCTGATCGGGTAGAGACGGAGGATTCCGTGCTTCAGACAACACGCGTTGAGGATCCTCCCGCATCACCACCCCCAATCGATCAACCGTCTCCACTCCCTTTTTCAACCTGCCGGCCGCAAGTCTGGACACAAGCGGATGCAGGATGGTCACTAACCCCGATAGAAACGGATTATCCAATTTCGTATAGGCCACTAACGTGCTTACCGTCGATTCGTGGCTCCCCTCATCCTGCACGACACCGATCCGAAGAAAGACGACCGCCTTCCCCGTCACATGGGGCAGCAGCCGGCTTTCGTGCGTACCATCGAGGAAGTAGATGCGCGAGGCAGGATCCTCATACACCAGCTCGACGATACCCGTTGACCCCTCTCCATCGTCCCCCCAAAATCGACCAGGACCCCGCCCTTCCGACTGGTACAGGCCAAGATTGAGACGCCGAATCAGCGTTGCAGTCAACGGAGGATCATCCAAGAGATACCGATACAACGCTCCGGATACCGTAGTTCGAATCGGTCCGAGTCGACTCTCGATCGAATTATTCTCGATGATCGGTTGCAGTCGACAGGCCCAGGCCTGGTCCACTCGTTCGACGGGAAAGGTGAGCCCGGCATGATTGGGAGGCAATGTACAGCTCTCCGACCGGCTATTCCCGGATGGTGTACACAGCACGAGGCCGATGGACACGACGAGCAGGCGTGCCAGAGGACCAACGTCAAGCCGTGCTGCGGAAATCATGGAGCCGGTTTCGTGATGGTAATCGTGAGATGAATGGGAAAGAGACGCTCAGAATCCTGGCGTAGTCTAGCCTGTCGCAAGAGGGTCTCGACCGACGGCGTGACGGTCCCTTCGAATGAAGGCCGACCGTTCGTCAGCACGGCGAGTGGTTTGGAGATGTCGATCAACTCCTCGTTCAGAAAGAGACTATACCGTTGCACGTGTTCAGCCTGCACCTCGATGCGGTTGCGTTCGGCGATCGAAGCATCAAGTCTGGCGTAGACCCGACGCTTAATGCGTTCGTCACGCCTGTCCACCAAATCCTCTGAAAATGCTGCGATGGGGTCGGTCGCATCAAGGCGAACCCAGTTAAACGGTTGAAAGTGGCTGGCATCGCGCACCAGCGTGACTCTAGCCGGTAACGGCTGGCGGCGCTGATGATGAAACCATGCAACAAGGTCCGGTAACTCCTCCTTGGGGAAATAATGCCCGCCTGCGATAGGATGCTCACGTTGGTGCTCGCGATACAGGTACGGATAGCCAAGCGCATCCAGCTCTTTCGCAATCGATCGGCTCAGCTGCACGGGCATGACCTGATCTTTGGCTCCATGAATGATATAGATGGGTGTGTTGCGAAGATTCACGAGGAACGGCATCAGCACATCATCCAATCCACTTGCCATGGGCGCAATCCCGGCAAAGAGCGGCGCATGATGCATCCCGATCAGCCACGCTCCGATCCCGCCGTTCGACATACCTGTCAGAAAGACTCGATCGGGATCGATATGGTATCGCCTGGTGACATCCTGAATCGTCTCCAACACCAATTCCTCAGCCCGCCTCGTAAACCAGGCGCCGGAGGGATAGGTGGGACAAGCCAAGAGAGCGTCTTCTCCCAAACGAATACGCCACCGCTCGAGGTATTCTTCACCGGTAAAACCGAATCCGTGCAAACACACGACCAGCGCATAGCGCTTCTCAGTCTCATAGGAATCCGGAACAAACAACGACAACGGGTAGGTCTGCCCACGGACGACAATCTGTTCACTCGGAAGAGTCCCGGTGAGCTGACTCTGGTACGCTCTTCCTTTCTTGATGATGAGAGAAACCGTTTCGATCGACGCCTGCTCATCGGACAGAATCGTTGCCAACAGACGCTCTGCCTCATCCGCGTCGCCGGCATCGAGATACTGATGGACGAGCGCTGTGAGACTTCGGGCGGACTGAGCGGATACTTCTAGAAAACTGAACGCTCCACTGCCTGCCAAGAACGCCGTCAGAATAATCATCCACCGCAAAAAGATCACAACACTCCTTCCACGACCATATCGTCACCGAGCGGCCGCACCACCATACGACGGACACGTATTGCCTTTGCGAGTCGTGCGGGACTGTTTCCCCCGATGAGTCCCTTGGTATCTCGGCCACCGAGCAACAGGGGCGCGATGTAGAGACGAACGTGGTCAACCAACTTGCCCCTCAACATCGCTGCATTGATCTCGCCCCCTCCCTCTACCAGTACAGACCGGACGCCGCGCCGTCCAAGCTCCCTGAGGAGAGCCGGCAACGACACACGACCCTCCCGAGCGGAAATCGTAAAGACTTCAATGCCTTTCTCTTCCAACGCCGATCGCCTGGTTCGTGGGGCCATCGCCGTTGTCGCAACAATCGTCTTGGCCTTATCCTGTTGCGTTAAAATCTTTGCCGTGAGGGGGATGCGTAGTCTGCTATCGACGACAATGCGAAGAGGCTGCCGTGAGGCGACCGTCTCTAATCGCGCTCCCGTCCTCGCAGTCAGCGACGGATTATCAATCAGAACGGTGTTCACTCCAATCAAGATGCTCTCGACAGAACGACGAAGCTGATGCACCTCCTGACGGGACATCTCACTCGTGATCCACTGGGACTCGCCCCTTGCCGTCGCCAGCTGTCCATCTAGTGTCATGCCCGCCTTGAGTGTGACATAAGGCCGACCGGTCTTCATCCAATGGCAGTAGGCCCTGTTCAATTCTTCGGCTTCGAGGCGAGCCACTCCGACCGAGACCGAGAGTCCGGCTCGTCGAAGTGCGGCGACTCCTTTTCCCTTGACCGATGGATTCGGATCCTGCATCGCAATCACCACACGGCGGACACCAGTGCGAAGGATTTCTGGGACGCAAGGTGGCGTGCGTTTCTTGAGATGGCAGCAGGGCTCAAGGGTGATGTAGAGCGTTGAACCTCGAGCGCGAGTCCCTGCCTGTCGTAACGCGTGAATCTCTGCGTGGGGAGTTCCTGGTCGGAGATGAAATCCCTGCCCGACAAGTTCACCTTGACGGACCACCAAGGCTCCGACCATCGGATTCGGGCTCGTCGTTCCCTGGCCCTTCGCCGCCAAGCGAAGGGCTAGGGTCATGAAGCGGAGATCGTGTTGAGTAGTGGTCACCGTCTCTTACGGCGTGACGTCGAAGACCTACGCGACTTCGCTGGCTTGCGCGCCGTCCTGGGTTTCTTCCCTGCCGGCTTCACACTCGAAGCTGCGATCGCTGCTTGCGCCGCCGCCAATCGCGCAATCGCGACGCGGAATGGTGAACAGCTCACGTAATCTAACCCCAGTTGATGGCAGAACTCGACGGAGCTGGGATCGCCGCCATGCTCGCCACAGATGCCCAGCTTGATATCGGGTCGCGTCTTGCGCCCACCCTCGATGGCCCGTTTCATCAGCGAACCAACGCCTTCGCGGTCGAGCACAGCAAAGGGGTCCGAATCCATGATCTTGTTGGTCTTATAGAAATCGATGAACTTCGCAGCATCATCACGTGAGAAACCGAACGTGGTCTGCGTCAAATCGTTCGTCCCGAATGAGAAGAACTCCGCCTCCTGCGCAATCCGATCGGCCGTCACAGCCGCACGCGGCAACTCGATCATCGTCCCGACCAGATAATTGAGCTTCACGCCGTACCGTTTCATGGTCTCCAGAGCCACTTCTCTCACGAGATCTTTCTGAGACTTCATTTCGGCGACCATGCCGACCAGTGGGATCATGATCTCCGGTACGATCTTCTTCCCTTCCTTCGCCAACTCGCAAGCCGCTTCCATGATCGCCTTTGCCTGCATCCGCGTGATCTCCGGCATGGTAATACCCAACCGACAGCCACGGAGCCCCAGCATAGGGTTGAATTCGTGAAGTTCTTCCACTCGAGCCAGTAAACGCCGTTTTTCCTCGAGCTTGGCCCCGTCATGCTCGGTCAGTTCCAGCTGGGCAATCTCTACCATCAGGTCTTCGCGCTTCGGCAAAAACTCGTGGAGCGGCGGATCAAGGAGCCGTATCGTGACAGGGTACCCCTGCATCTCTCGGTAGAGCCCAATAAAGTCTTGCTTCTGCAGCGGCAGTAGTTGATCAAGAAATTTTTCACGTTCTTCTTTCGTGCGTGCCAGGATCATCTTCTGCATGATCGAAATTCGATCTTCGGCAAAGAACATGTGCTCCGTCCGGCACAATCCGATGCCTTCCGCTCCGAATCCCCTCGCGATCTTTGCCTGGTCCGGAACATCAGCGTTGGCTCGAACACGCAGTGTCCGTTCGCTGTCAGCCCAGGACAGCAATGTCGTGAACAATTGATACTTCGTCGACTTCTTGGAATCCAGTCTCCCTTGCACGACTTGAATGATCTCCGATTCCACTACCGGCACGTCCCCATCGTAGACATTCCCGGTGGAACCATTGACGGAGATATAGTCCCCTTCGCGGAACACCTTCGAACCGATCCGTACTGATTGATCGTCGATCACCTCTACGGCTTCACAACCGGCGACGCAGACCTTCCCCATCTGTCTCGCCACCACGGCCGCATGCGATGTCATCCCGCCACGCGCGGTCAAAAATCCGGTTGCCGCATTCATCCCGTGAATATCGTCCGGGCTGGTTTCATCACGGACGAGCACGACCCGTTGCCCAGCGGCTTTCATCTCGACCGCACGATCCGGTGTGAGCGCAACCTTTCCCGCCGCCGCCCCAGGACCGGCCGGCAAGCCTTTGCCTAATGGCGTCGAACTGGATTCCACCGCCGTATCGAAAATTGGATAGAGGTACTGCGCCAATTGATCAGGACCGACCCGCTGCACGGCTTCACGCTTTGTGATCAATCCTTCTTTGACCATTTCAACGGCAATCCGAACGGCCGAGATGCCGGTCCGCTTCCCGACGCGCGTCTGGAGCATATAGAGTTTGCCCTCCTGGATCGTAAATTCCAGGTCAAGCATGTCTCGGTAATGTTTCTCCAACTTCTTGTAGGTCTGTTCGAGATCTTTGTAGGCTGCCGGAACATTCTTCGCGAGTGCGCTGACTGGCAACGGCGTTCTGATACCAGCCACAACATCCTCACCCTGAGCATTCATCAAGCATTCACCGAAGAAGTTGTGCTCGCCGGTGTTCGGATCGCGGGTGAAGGCCACACCGGTTCCGCTGGTATCGCCCATATTGCCGAACACCATCGCAACCACGTTGACCGCGGTCCCCCAATGGTCCGGAATGCCGTTCAACCGCCGATAGGTGATCGCACGTGCACCATTCCAGGACGAGAACACCGCATTGATCGCCATGCGCAACTGCTCATTGGGGTCGTCCGGAAACTCCTTCCTGGTTTCTTCTTTCACCAACGTCTTGAATCGTGCGACGAGGTCCCGCAATCCACCTGCATCTAAGTGGGTCTCGTGGGTCACGCCCATCTCTTCCTTCTTGTGCTTGAGAATTGCTTCGAAATGTTCGCGCGGAACCCCCATGACGATGCTGCCGAACATCGTAATAAACCGGCGATAACTGTCCTGCGCAAACCGTTCGTTCTTCGTTTTCGCGGCAAGGCCTTCAACCGTCTTCAACGTCAGGCCCACGTTGAGCACCGTATCCATCATCCCGGGCATTGATGCGCGGGCACCGGAACGCACGGAGACCAGCAACGGCTTTTCGGGATTCCCAAACCCCATCCCCATCGACCGCTCTACGCGCTTCAGGGCAGCCAATGTCGCCTCCCACATGCCGGGTGGATATTTCTTCCCGTGCTTGTCGTATTCGATGCAGGCTTCGGTCGTGATCGTGAAGCCGGGTGGAACCGAGATACCGAGATTCGTCATTTCTGCCAATCCCGCCCCTTTTCCGCCGAGCAGTTCCTTCATGTGTGAGGTACCCTCAGCTTTGCCGTCACCGAAATAGTAGACGTATTTCTTTGCCACGTGACTTCTCCTTCCAGGAAGAATGCGTATCAATGAGCTGTCGACGTCTTCATCTGTCGGTCGACTCCAGATGAAGCCGATACCGGTTCACTAGGAGCCACTTTGTCTTTACGCCACCAACGATAATAGCAGCGACAAACAACATCAGCATCAACAATCGGTAGTCGGCCTGAACACCTTGATCGACATAATAGTGACCATCAGGTGCCTTCTTGAGCTTCGTATCGGGCGAAAGAGAGTGCGGCTGGCCGCTCGGATCAGAAAGGTTGAGCCATTCCGAACAGAGCTGAACTGGTTCAGTTTCACCTGGCGGGGACTGCCATGACAATCGAAGGCAGACATCCTGTTTGGCATTAAAAAGATCGGGAGTCTTTACCAAGTCATCCAAATTGATGCCGCTGAGCTTAAGCCCTACGAAGAGGACGGCATTACAGCACACGATTAAGCCCAGCGAAACCACAAGAGAAAATCGTCGGATCTTGTTCGCCCGACTGGACTCGGCCACCATCGGCTGATCCATGGCAATTCTCGCTGTGCCTGGTCCACCCAGCGCAGTCCGCTTTCCGTCCGATTCGATCTACCGTCCTTGTACCACAATCTGGGAAAAGTCCGCGAATAACATAAACAGGTCATCAACCTCTTTGAGTAGCGACAACCGATTACTGCGGATGGTCTTGTCTTCTGCATTCACCATCACGGCTTCGAAAAATGTATCGATGATCGGCCTGAGTCCAACCAAGGAATTCAATGCCCCTTGATAGTCACCTGTGGACAGCGCGAACCCCATCTTTTGTCCTTCTTCGGCGACTGCCTGGTGAAGCGTCATTTCTGAGGGATCTTGAAACCTCGTGTCATCAACCGGCAAGCGCTCCCACTGTTCCTTTTCAACTAGCCGATGCGCACGCTTGAACCCGACAATCAAGGGATCAAACTCCGGTTTCCTTGTTACTTCTTCAATAGCCTTCATCTTCTGCATAAGGTCGACGAGATCTACCGATTTAGCATGGGATGATTTCAGCACTGAATCAATAACGTCATCCCGCAAGGTATATACGACTCGGCCGTAGTGTCGAAGTCGCTCAAAGATGAACTCCGTGATACGCAGACGACGTTCCTGATCTAACCCTGGCGCGCCGCTAAACCCGTCGTCCACCACAATCTCCATGGCCTGGTCAATACATGGCCTGAGATCGATTCGAAGATTCTCTTCAAGCACGACCCTTACGATCGCGGTGGCATGACGGCGCAACGCAAAAGGATCTTCTGATCCCGTCGGGACGATACCCACATGAAAAAACGATGCAAGGGAATCTAGTCGATCTGCCAGGGAAAGAACCTGTCCCGCCCTCGTCTTGGGTAATGCTCCCTCAATTGCTTTAGGCAGGTACTGCTCTCGAATAGCCTGAGCCACCGCCGTTGATTCTCCGTCGTGCAGCGCGTACTCTCCCCCCATGACACCTTGAAGCTCAGGGAACTCACCCACAATCCCAGTCAGATGGTCGGCTTTGGACAATGCCGCCGCCCGATCACAAACTTTTGGTAGCTCAGCTTGGCTACCATCCAATTGAGCGGTCATGAAAGCAGCCAGTTTTCTCATTCGCTCTTGCTTCTGAGCCATCGTGCCCAGTTTCCGATGAAACGTGACTCCACTGAGTTTCTTGGCACGCGCTTCCAACGTGATCTTCCGATCTTCATCGAAAAAGAATCTCGCATCGGCCAACCGAGCTGCCAACACACGCTCGTTACCTTCGCGGATGAGAGACATATCTTTGACACGGTTGTTCGCTACGGCGATGAAATGGGGCGCTAGCTTGCCGGTGTGTTTCTGCCGCAAGGAAAAAAATCCCTGGTGTTCCTTCATCGAGGTCATCAGAATCTCTTCCGGCATCTTCAGATACACATCCTTAAAAGACCCCATAATCGCCTGGGGCTGTTCCGTGGCGTACACGGCCTGGTCAAGCAAGGCTTCGTCGTCGTTCAACTGAAATCCTGCCTTGTGACAAATGGCAGTAATCTGTTCCTCGATCAGTTCTCGACGGCGCTGTGGATCAACGATGACACCCTGGCGCTCCAACAACCTGGCATAGGAAGCGGCATCGCGAACAGTGCCCCACTTCCCTCCGCCTAAGACTCGATGGCCTTTCGTCTGATCCGATGCTGTGATCCCGCCGGCCTTGATTGGAAGCACCTTGCCTCCATACAGCACCACCATCCACCGGATCGGACGGGCGAAGCGCACGCCGCTTTCGTTCCATTTCATTGCTTTGGGGAAAGCCAGACCTGATACGAGTTGCGGGAGCGTTTCGAGCAAGACATCGGTGGACGCCCGGCCGTCCGCACGTTTCACTGCAAACAGGTACTCACCCTTCGGGGTCTGGCGTACTTGAAGCTCCTGAACGGCCACACCCTGACCAGCGGCAAATCCGAAGGCCGCTTTGGTCGGTTGCCCCGCCTGATCGAACGCAACAGCCTTGGACGGTCCCATTGCCTCTTTCATGATGGAGGTCTGTTTCGCCGCCAAGCCATCAACCACGATCGTCAATCGCCGCGGTGTCCCCATGGTTTGGATGGACTTAAAGGTGACCCGATGATCGTTGAATAGAGCTTTAGCCGATTCCTTGAGTGACGTGAGCGCGGGAGCAATGAATTGATAGGGCAGTTCCTCTACACCAATTTCCAACAGCAACTCAGCCGTGGCAGGTGCGGAAGTCTCGCTACGTTTCTTCTGTGCGGTCTTTCGGCGTGCGGCTTTCTGTTGAGTTGCCATAACGAATTACGTGCGGCCTGTTCCGACCTCTGCTCGAGGCGTGCCGGACTTTGTGCCTCTCGGTTCGTGATTCAACAGCGGATGGCCCATCGCAGTTCGCTCTTCGAGATAGCGTTCAGCACACTGCCTGGCCAATGCTCGCACTCTGGCAATATAACCCGTTCGCTCCGCCACACTGATCGCACCGCGCGCATCCAAGAGATTGAACACATGGGACGACTTGATGCAGTAATCATAGGCAGGCAGCGTTCTGCGCTGGTCGGCTTGGGTAAGCAAGCGCGTACACTCTCGTTCATTCGCCTCGAACGCCTGCACCAGCATGGCCACATCCGCTTGTTCAAAGTTGTACCGCGACCCCTGCACCTCGGTTTCATGGTGAATATCGCCATACTTGATGGAATCCGTCCACGCCAGGTCAAAGACGTTGTTCACTTGCTGCAGATACATGGCAATTCGCTCTGTCCCATAGGTGATTTCGCCCGTGATGGGGCTCAGTTCAATGCCTCCAATTTCCTGAAAGTACGTGAATTGGGTGATTTCCATCCCGTCCAAACGCACTTCCCAGCCAAGTCCCCAGGCTCCCAACGTCGGTGATTCCCAATCATCTTGAATGAAGCGGATATCATGCTCCTTTGGATTAATCCCCAGCCGAGCCAGACTCTCCAAATACAGCTCCTGAATGTTGTCCGGTGAAGGTTTCAGTACGACTTGGTACTGATAATAATGCTGGAGACGGTTGGGGTTTTCACCATACCGGCCATCGGTAGGTCGACGACACGGCTGCACATAGGCGGCGCGCCATGGTTCTGGTCCGAGTGATCGTAAGAACGTGGCAGGGTGAAACGTCCCTGCGCCCATTTCCATATCGTAGGGTTGATGAATGACACATCCATGATCGGCCCAGAAACGATGGAGGGTTAGAATCAGTTCTTGGAACGTCACTGAACGTGCAGCCTCGTCAGGAGAGATGACTAGATGTTTACATGTGAAGTTGGCAGGCTAGCAAGAATGCTTTTCCAGTGTCAAGGAACAGCCCGCTCTAAGCTGTTACCACACACCATCAAGACTCAAGAAAGACGAGATCCTTACCCCGCATGAGTGCCTGAGATGAGATTCTTGTCCCCTCTGATTTAACCTTGACGTATGGAATATACTTTTCATATTGTTATGCTTGTTGACAAAGTTAGTTGAATTTCTGCCAATACAATACCATGAAGCTGTCGAAGAAAAGTGAGTACGGTCTGAGAGCTTTACTCGAACTCACGCTCGCACATGGACGAACGACACTCCAGCGGCACGACATTGCTGATCGGCAACACATCCCGATCGAATTCTTAGAGCAAATTCTCCTCACGCTCAAGCGAGCCGGATTGATTTCCAGTCGACGTGGTGTAAAGGGCGGATATGTCCTCATCAAACAACCAAAGGAAATTACGCTAGGACAGGTCATACGCACCCTCGATGGTCCGCTTGCCCCGATCGGATGCGTGAGCAAGACAGCCTATCAAAAGTGTCGTGAGTGTCCCTATGCGGAGAAGACCCGGTGTCCAGTGCAACAGGTGATGGGAACCGTTCGTGATGCCATCGCCGGGATCCTCGACTATTACACCCTTGCCGACTTTGCATCCGACGGTCTCAAGGACTAACACTCCATGGATGATGTTGTCGTTCTTGTCGTCATTACCTTTGTGGCTTCCATCGTGAATGGAGCCCTTGGATACGGCTTTTCCTCGATTACCGTTCCTGTGGCCCTCTTGTTCTACACCAATCGTATCTTGAACCCAGCACTCGTACTCGTTGAGCTCGTGATCAACGCCTATGTGCTTTTTATCAACCGACGCAGTATCCCCAATATTTTCTGGCGGGTGGCTCCAATTCTGGGTGGTCTAGCGGTCGGCGTCGGCATCGGGAGCTATCTTCTCTCCCTCGTGGACCCAGCGTGGATCAAGTTCGTCACCTATTTTTTTCTGTTACCCTTGATTCTGCTCCAAGCCGCAGGCATTCGCAAACCCATCCAGGCTGAAAAAGTCATCGCCGTACCGTTTGGACTAGGACTCGGCACCCTCTACTCCGTGACCACCATTTCCGGTCCCCCGTTAGCTCTCCTCTTCAATAATCAAGGTTATCCCAAACAGGATTTCCGCGCCGCGCTGGGCATCATCCGTTTGGCGGAATCGTCACTAACCGCCATCGCCTATGGATTGATCGGCTTCTACAGCGCCGGCAGTATGGAGATTATCCCCTACATCGTCCCGAGCGTGATCGTTGGTATTCCGTTGGGGACGTTTCTCATCCGCTTGATGGACCCTGAGACATTCAGGCGTATTTGTATGGCATTCGACGGGTTGATCGTCGGATTCGGGCTCTCTCGTGTCTTGGGTGAGCTGGACCTTGCCTCACCGGTGACCACCTACGTTATCCTGGCAATCGTCATTCTGGTGAATGGGGTCCTGCTCTTGAGATTTTTTAAAGAGCGCACTGATCCCCAACGAGTTCGCCCTTGACGGTGGCCGACGTTGATGACTACATCACGGGCCATAAGAGTCCACATTAAGCCTTCCCCCATCCAGGTGCATTCCTAATTATTGTAATAGCTGAAGGTTGAACCCTTCACATACCTGGTATCTTCAGCAACTCTTAATATCCCATAACCAATTGACTGTATGTAATATTTCCACGCACGCACCTTGGCACTATGTTTGCTTAACTTGAATCAACCGCTACATGGCGGACGGAATCCGTGACAAGTTCTGGCCATTCACCTGCTTAATTAATTTAGGAGCAATTCATATGCGGGCAAACATGAATTTGATCGACTTCTTTTATCATCTCTTCACAAGATCGACAGCAGGACTGATCCTCCTGGGTGTGATCGCACTGCCATTATCCGGCTGTGGCGAACAGGAAGGAGGAGGTCCGATCATTTCTTCGCTCTCCACTCCGGCTGATGATCCAGCGTCGACGGAGGAAGCGAACGAATCAAGCCTTGATTCGAGTACGTCGGACTTGTCCGAAGGTGATGATCAGGCATTGGGCTCACCCGAACATGACGCGGAAGATTCAGAAGTTTTCGCGAACCTCGCAGACTCTAATGAAGCGGACGACCCGGCAATCTCACTGACCTCCACCCCAGATGGGGTCACGGCCAGATTGACCTGGGATGCATCTACCGATCCAAATGTATCTGGTTATCATGTCTACTACGGGAAGCAGTCATCTGGAGAGTACGGGTCATGCTCTTACGAAGAAGGTCAAACGGTCGAAGTTCCACCGGCTGAAATCAGCGGACTCGAGCCAAACACCCCCTATTTTTTTGCAATTAGTGCTTACGGCGGCGATGGTGGTGAAGCAGAAAGCCCCTGCTCGAACGAAGTACTTCTGGTCACACCACCAGCACAAACCTGATAGAACCTGCCCATCGGTGCTTCTACGCTTCCGCCCTCTGATGGTTGTCGGAGGGCGGATCAGTTCATTGACCTTCCTCGGTCGATTTGCTAGCTTCACATGCTATTTCTTTCTCAATTGTCCATATGATATAGGCAATCGATTTACGACGGCGTTCGATTTCTATCCCGAAAGGATCTTCGATGACAGGTCAAGTCACTCCCTCTGAACTACTTATCACTTTACGTAATAAAGCAACTCAACTCAGAATCGACAGCGTGCGGGCCACGAGCGAAGCAGGAAGCGGTCATCCATCGAGCTGTGCTTCGGCCGCCGATATTGTGGCCGCCCTGTTCTTCTCCGTCATGCGGTACGATCCACAGAATCCGAAAGCGCTGAACAATGACCGCTTCGTTCTCTCAAAGGGACATGCCGCCCCATTGTTGTACGCAGCGTGGGCAGAAGCTGGACTCTTCCCATCAACCGATCTCCTAAAATTACGTACCCTCGCATCTGATCTGGAAGGTCATCCCACTCCACGATTGCCATTTGTCGATATGGCCACCGGTTCACTGGGGCAAGGACTTCCCGTCGGTGTCGGCATCGCGTTGAACGCAAAATTCGTCGATCACCTCGATTACCGAACCTACGTCCTCCTGGGAGACGGAGAATCGGTCGAAGGATCGGTCTGGGAAGCCGTCGAAATTGCACGCCAGTATGAGCTGGATAATCTGTGTGCCATTCTCGATGTGAATCGACTCGGCCAGAGTGACCCTACGATGCTGCAACACGACATGGAAGCCTACCGTTCCCGCTGGAGTGGGTTTGGCTGGCACGCGATCGTCATTGATGGGCATGACTTCGATGCCATACTCAGAGCGTTCAACGAAGCGGCTCAGACCAAAGGAAAACCCACCGTGCTGCTGGCCCAGACCTATAAAGGGAAAGGCATTTCGTTCATTGAAAACAAACCCGACTGGCATGGCAAGCCTCTCAAGAAAGGAGAAGAGACGCAGAAGGCGCTCGACGAACTCACCAAGCAATTAAGTCCGAACGGCTCGGTGTCTCACATCAGAAAACCGTCGCCCGGCTCCATCCCTTCTCGGTCTATCGGCACCATGCCTCCCGCCCCATACAAGATCGGTGAATCGGTCGCCACCCGAGAAGCATTTGGAATCGCACTCGAGGCGCTAGGCTCCGTGAACCCGCTTGTCGTCGCCCTTGATGCCGATGTGAAGAACTCCACGTACAGTGACAAATTCGGCAAGAAGTTTTCGAATCGATTTTTCGAAAACTTTATCGCAGAACAAAACATGGTGGGCGCAGCCGCTGGTCTGGCGGCATGCGGGAAGATCCCCTTCGCAGCCACGTTTGCTTGTTTTCTGAGCCGTGCCTACGATTTCATCCGTATGGCTGCGATCAGCGGGTCAAATATCAAGCTGGTTGGAACTCATGTTGGCGTCAGCATCGGCGAAGATGGACCTTCTCAAATGGGATTAGAGGACATCGCCATGATGGCAGCTCAACCCAATATCACAGTGCTCTATCCATCAGACGGAAATTCAACTTATCACTTGGTCGGAGCTGCTGCTCACTACAAAGGGATGGTCTATCTGCGTGCCGGAAGGCCCAAAAGCCCTATTCTCTATGGCCCGGAAGAACAATTTCATATCGGCGGCAGTAAGATCCTTCGGCAAAGCTCATCGGATGTCCTCACGATCGTCGCCGCGGGTGTGACTCTACATGAAGCCCTGAAAGCCTATGATCAACTGAAGGAAGTCGGCATCTCGATTCGTGTAATCGATCTGTATAGTATCGCTCCTATCGACAGGAATACGCTATTGGACAGTGGGCGATCCACGCAGGGCCGAATCCTTACCGTGGAGGACCACTACGCCCACGGAGGACTCGGTGATGCCGTCTTGAGTGCCGTTGCAACCGATGGCTTCAAGGTCCATAAACTGGCTGTTCGTGAAATCCCCCACAGCGGGAAACCTGAAGAATTGGTGGATCATTATGGTATCGGAGTACGGTCCATTGTTGAGGCAGCTAAGCAATTTATTAAATAACCTGGTCCTATATGAGGCTTGAGCTTGATCGAAGATTCTAGGTCAAGGCTTCCGTGAGAAAAATACCGCCGGCCCATCTCCCATGAACTCACTGGATTCGTCCCTTACCACCACAAGATCTTGTTCCACGACAAGATCATTCGGTGTACTCACGAATTGCTAGGAGCAAAAGGGATTGAGGCTATACCTATTCGGCAGTAGGTTCATGCTAACGAGAGTAGCCAATGTGGAGACAGAGTTCCTGTGCCACCTTTTCATTTTTCCATAAAATTGGGTGTGGTATAGTTGTTAAAATTTAGACACTCTGTCGAGTATGCGAAGAGGGAACACGTTCATTACAACTAAATGGGAGGTACGAATGCGTAGAACCGTAAGTGCTTCAGTATTGATGATGGGTTGCGTCCTCATGCTTTCCGGAGGGGTTTCCTTCGCTGATGAGCCCCCATTGGCCCCGGTTCCACCTGAGTATGCTGACAAAAAAATGCCGGCCGGTGGATGGACCGATCCCAAGGCCATCGAGGAGGGCGGCAAGATTTACAGAGGCGAGTTCAAGACCGATGTCAACTGCAGCAGCTGCCACGGAGACGATGGCAAGCCTAAGAAAAAGGGTGCACGCGATCTTCGTGATCCCAAAATCGTCTGCCGGTTCTCAGATGCGTACTGGTTCTGGCGTATTTCAGAGGGAATTCCAAAAACCAAGATGAAGGGCAATAAGGGTCTTCTATCCGAAGAGCAGATCTGGCAGGTGATGGCATATGAAAACCAGTTCTCGCACGACGGGAAGCCAGCCGACCGATCCTGCTACAAGCCCTGAGGAGTGAGAGTTGTTGGGCTGAACAGGTTTTCATCAGCCCTGTACACGCAAAGGGGGAGCGGGCGCCATGCCCGCTCCCCCTTTGCCATTGGCTGAGAGTGCTTCTACTCCATCAGTCTTGGTTTGGAGCGACAAACACCAATACCTTGAGTCGCCCGCTTGTATGGTTTTTCACCCCATGTTCTTCTCCAGCTGAAGCCATCGTGCCTTGACCCGCAACAAGGATTCGCTGTTCGGCACCGACGTGAAAGGTTCCTTGCCCCTCCAACACTATATACACCTTATCTTGATCACGATGGACATGCCCTTTTTGATCTTGTCCCGGCTCGAAGCAATAAATATCACAGAAGAATCGTTCTGTTTGAAAGATATTATTCTTCTTCATCTTCTCGCTGCTGAACTGTTCCAAGTCTGTTAGCGTGACCACGTTCATCACGAATACTCCTCTAGTTTAGCAATCACGGCAAATGAGCCAGTAGCCTCCGATATGAGCGTTTCACTTCATCGAGAGCGCTGTTCATCCTTTCCCGTACCTCATTCCACTTGGCATCCGTTGTGTATTTTAGTTCGTCCAGCTTTTCTCTCACTCCGTCCTTTTTCTTCTCCAACTCGTGGAGCGACTGCTGAAGGTCTGCCCGAGTAGAATCAGAAGCTTTCTCGACCTTTTCCCGCAACTCCACAATCTGCTGCTGCATGACTGCCAGTTCTTCTTGCGCCTTCCGTTGAAAGGTCTCCTTTTGCTGAACGGTATACTGCCTGGTCGCCTCGATCGTTTCTTGAGCTTCCTTCACCACCTTTTCAGCACTCACGGCGGATTCAGCGGCCATACCGGACATTGGGCCCAACCACACACCCATCACCCCTGCTGCACCTGCGATCAACTGACTTCGATTCATATTTTCCTCACAAAGCCGCTGAAGTATAGTCTGCCACATTCCTAAAGTCACGACCGCTAAACTTTCTCCCCATATCAACCGAAAAGGGTAGTCGGAACCGAACTCCCCGCATTCGAGAGGCTCGTTGCTATGGCATCGGAAATAGGATCTGCAACTTCCCCGGTTGAACGGCTTGAACAGTCGTTGGTTCAGAAAATCGAGACCGGAGATATTGAACTCCCCCTCCTTCCGCAAGCAGCCAGTCAAGTGATGGCGTTGGCGTCAGATCCAGCCGCCGATGCCGCCAAGCTCTCAGCCTTGATTCATCAAGACCAAGCCCTCGCTGCACATGTGTTGCGGATTGCTAACTCTCCAGCCTATATGCCTCGTAGCCCCGTCGTCTCTCTTCAGCATGCGGTAGCCATGTTGGGTATGACCTTGTTGTCAGAGATAGCCTTTACTGCTTCTCTCAAATCTGGTGCGTTTAAAGTTCCAGGGCATGAGGATGAAGTAAGGCGACTCTGGCGTCATTCTCTAGCGAGTGGAGCGTTCGCGAAGGAAGTGGCCAGACTCAGACGTGTCAACGTCGAAAGTGCCTACCTCTGCGGTCTGTTGCACGAAATCGGGAAGCCGGTCGTCTTGCAGACAGCAACTACACTCGCCCAGACCCACGGTCTCTCTATTGAAACATTGGTCTTGCAGGGATGGATCGACGGCTATCATTCCCGTGTCGGTACTCTCATTGCAGAAAAATGGGCTTTGCCCAAACAAGTCGCAACGGCTATCCAATACTATGACAATTACGATCATGCCGATTCCTTTCGACAGGAATGTCTGCTCACATGCACCTCCGACCGACTAGCAAGTCATGTACTCACACCCGAGGAGATGCCTGATGAGACGCTTCGTGCCGAACCGGTCTTTGCTGAATTGAACCTGTATCCTAACGACATTGATCAGCTACTGGCCATGAAAGACCATGTCCTGGCGATCGTGAATGCGCTCAATTTATGAGTACATCCGTTACATACGATATTATCGTCATCGGAGCCGGTCCCGCCGGCCAAAAAGCGGCAGTCCAAGGGGCCAAGGCCGGCAAACATGTTGCCTTAATTGAACGAGAACGAGGCATCGGCGGAAGTTGCGTGTATCGCGGAACGATTCCTAGCAAGACATTACGGGAAAGTGCGCTCCATCTTGATCAACTCAAGCGGGCTGGCGAAGCCCTCCAATTTACCCTCAAACCCGACACTCAGATTGCAACACTCTTGAGTCGGCTCGAAAATGTAGTTCGAGCGCATGACTCCTTCATGAGTCAACAGCTCCGACGGAACGGCATTTCCTTGCTTCATGGACGAGCCCACTTTCTGAGCGAGCACATCATCGAGATGCAAACTGTCGACGGGGCACGGCAACAACTCACGGCCGACACCATCATCATCGCTACCGGATCACGCCCCAGAGCTCCCAAAGAGATTCCAATCGACCATGAACACATTCTGGACAGCGATTCCCTCCTTTCCATGATGTACCTCCCACAGTCTCTGGCAGTCCTTGGTGGTGGAGTGATCGCGTGTGAATATGGGTCGATTTTTTCCCTCCTTGGTGTGGAAGTCACCCTGATCGACCGTGCTCAGTACCCCTTGCAATTCATGGATCGCGAACTTGTCAAACAGTTCGTGCAGAGTTTTGAACGCCAGGGAGGCCGATACCTCGGGGGAAGGGAAATTACAGAGGTTCGCTGGGACAATGTGGCCCATGTCGTCACTCGATTGAGCGACGGGACCACAATCAAAAGCGAGAAAATGCTCGTCGCCCTGGGTCGGCAATCGAACGTCGAGGACTTAAATCTCTCGGCAGCCAAAATCAGCGTCTCGGAGAAAGGTCTCATTCCCACAAATCAATACTGCCAGACGGATATCGCCCACATTTATGCGGTTGGCGATATGGCGGTGGGCCCCGCTCTCGCCTCAAAGGCAATGGAAGAAGGTCGGCGAGCCGTTCGCCACGCCTTGAACCTCCCAGTCGGCGATGCTGCGTCAACAATCCCTATGGGTATCTATACGATTCCGGAAATGGCCAGCATTGGGCTTGATGAGAAGAGCGCTCGGGAGCGATATAAAGACCCTCTGATCGGGCGAGCGAAGTTTGAAGAAGTGGCTCGCGCCCAAATATCCGGGGCCGGCCACGGGTTACTGAAGATGGTCGCTGATCCTGAAGGAGAGCATCTTCTGGGCGTCCAGGTCGTCGGAGATTCTGCAACAGAGCTGGTACATATCGGACAGTTGGCGCTTCAAAGCTCTGCCACAATTGAATCGTTTATCGACAACATCTTCAATTTCCCGACCTATGCAGAAGCCTACCGAATTGCCGCCCTCGACATTCTAGGGCAGGTTGCAAAGCGACGAGCGGCCAAAGCAGCGTAGCACAAACTCCCTTCTCGCCTCGCGATCTGAAGCTCATGCCACACCTACAGTACGTGTTGGACGCCTCACGTCCTTATGCCAGCGCTCCGTGGAAGATTACTCGTCGAGAGGCATAGCCAAAACATCATGCGACTTCGGTGTCTTCGTGATGTCGTTGGAACGGATGCACCTTTAACTCTCTGATCATGTGGTGGAGCCTGGCCCATTCATCTGGACTGAGGTTGACGAATTCGCACCCAAAACTGCCTGCTCGACACCAACGCACAACCGCCTGGGAAATGTGAATGGGTGGTTCGTGATCAGATGCATGGATGCGCAGTTGGAGGGCCGTCCCAGGCTTCACTTCAACAAGGCTGAAGACACGGCAGCCTCGGACGGAAAGATCGTTAAGGGTGCCGTCGCCGGATACAACATTTGCCGAGCTAAATGAACTTCGAAAGACAACCGGAAACCGAGTATCTTTTCGTTGTTCCATGAATGCGACCTTACAATGGTAAGTGCCTACCTTGTATATCGCCGATCACACGCAATCCCGCTACTGTTTTTTCGATTTTTGCACGATCGATGAAGTCGACAACTCCAGATGGATTCATGTCGGAAGTCTCTTCCGATTCGCCATGGCCACATCGACTCAACCGGGAATACGACAGGATACCCGCACGCGAACTATGAAGCGAACGGAGAGTGGGACAGCTAGTAATCTAACCGCGGGGGAAGTCTGCGGCTAGTCGAGTTCAAACACCTTCGGGAAGTTGGTGAGGTTTCGGCAGCCATCCTTCGTCACCAAGACCATGTCTTCGATTCGCACGGCTCCCAGTCCGGGGTAGTATAACCCTGGCTCAACGGTGACAACGTGGCCTTCCTGAAGAAGCGACCCGGTTCGGCTGATGCGTGGCGCTTCGTGTATATCGAGTCCTACCCCATGCCCCGTGCCATGAAAATAGCCTTGCATCCGTCCGTTGATCAAACCAGTCTTGTATCCAGCCTTTTCAAAACGTGAGCAAATGCCTTGATGAATCTTAATCCCATCGGCGCCGTCTTTGATCTTCGTGATCGCCTCTTCTTGGGCGTCCTTCACAATGCCGTACAACCGCTTCAACTCAGGCGAGACAGTCCCACGAATCACGGTGCGAGACATGTCCGCAAAATAGCGGCTTGTTGCGGATCGGGGGAAGACATCAAAAATGATGCTGCGATGGGCCGGTAACGGTCCACTGCCCTCGTCGTGCGGATCACAGGCCTGTTCGCCTCCCGCAACGATCGTGTGCTGTGCTACGCAGTTGCGTTCCATGAGTTTCACATTGATCAGCTGCTTAACCCGTTCAGACGTTAAGACCGCTCCATCACTCCAGAGCGCTCCCTCCCGGATGGTTGCCCGGCGGAGCAGGTCGTGGGCTGAGGCGACGGCTTCTTCAGTGGCGCGTTGGGATAGCTCAATATGTTGCACTTCTTCCGCGCTTTTCATCACACGCTGTTCATAAAACGGATCACGCTTCGGCTTGAGGCTGTACCCTAATTCCTGTAAACGTGTGGCGTAGATAAAAGGAAAATTGGCGGGTACCAGTAACCGACGGACTTTTAGTTCTTTTAAGACCACGTGCACCACATCGATCGTCAGCGGCTGTTTAATCCCTTGTCTCTTGGCCTTCCGCTCGATCTCAGAATAGGACAGCACGCGATCCACAGTAGCCTGAGTTTTGGCGCGATCCATCTCAAGATCGCTCATGACCATCATCCGCTCGCCTTTCACTTCTAGATAGATAAACGGATCGGGGGCGATGAATCGTGTCGCATAGTAGAGATTAGAATCGTACTCGCTGGCAGCGATGAACAGCGTCGCTGCTTCTGTATGAGAGGCTGTGGTGCGTTTCATCGGAGGGTGACCGGAATAAGGATAATCAGAGTGATCTCATACTCAAATTGAAGCTCGCGGCATGGCCATGTGCCCATTCCTGATACATCACAACCTATGCAGTGAGATGGCCTGATGGCCTTCACGGTGTGGAACTAAGACCAGCCAACATCGTCAGCATCCGGGAGGTGATGCTAGCATGGGGGCAGGGGTTGGTCAACAACAGTTCGGTTAGCGATCGACGTCGGTCATGGAATGGCAGGAGCCGGTGAGATCGACATATCCCTTGGCTTCACCTCAGTTTCTTCATCAGGTGCCACGAGATCGATCGGAAGCGTTAGAGTGTTGGTGAGGACATCCACGGCGAGTTCGGCCAATCCTGATAGACCGGATGCAAAAGATTTCACGGGGAGATAAGTCACCTCAGGATCTTCGATCGCTCCCTTCGCGGTGAACATTGCAGTCGCGATCCCCTTTCGTTCTCCCGCGATTACACGACCGAAGAGCGGAATGGTCTTGAGAAATTGCGAATAGGACCCAAACGGACTCACCGCCACGGCGAGATCCAGCTGATCAGTCGGTAAGTCATAATTCCCGGCAGCCGTAATCCGTAAAATCGGGCTATCGAGGATCAGATTGTCTGTCTGAAACATGCCATGCTGAATCTCAACGGTTGCCGTAATTCGGTTGTATGGCAATCCTTCCTTTTCCAGATCAACCTTCCCTTGCAACACCGCAGGCACGTTCAGAAGGCTGATGATTTTCCATATCGCCCGCTCATTCGATTTAAGAACACGCCCATTTTCCAGCAGAACTTCGATTTTCCCATCCAATGAAGGATAGATACCATGAGGATTGCGTCCGTGCCCACGAACCACTCCGCTCAAGCGCGTCTCCCCAGACACACCATGAACCTGTGTCTTCGTCAGTCGCAAGAGATCATCAAACTCCACACCGGTTGCTCTAAACGACAGGTCGACTTCTGCTGGGGCCTTGGGAGGGAGCCGTACCACAAGTCGCCCAGCTACGTGACCATGACTAGACGCCCCTGACAAACGGTCGATATCAAGCACGCCATCCTGAATATTGATCCGAGCGGACAGCCCCGTAAACTTCATCTGTCTGTAGTGCCCCCTCGCCACAGACGCAGTCATCGTGACTTGACTGGTCTCCGCCAAGCCTTCGAGGAATTCCCTTACCGGCGATCGCTCACCCTTTGGAATCACAAGGCTCAAATCGAGTTGGTCCGATTCGATCTTGCCGGCAATCGTGGGCTTCCCTAACCAGTTTCGAACCGTGGCTTCCAGAGCAAGATCGCTGCCTTGCAGCTTGAATGAGAGCCGCTTGAGGTCAACCTCATTCCGGGCAAACCGGACGCGAGCATAGAGATCCTGGAGATGGCCGTCGACCCCACTCACAGCCATCATCCCGTTCGTCACTCCCATCCATCCCGTGACTCTCCATGCCTTCCAGTCTGTTCCTTTGCCTTTAATATCAAGCGAAAGATCGAGATTTCCTGCTTCAAGCCCGGCTTTGGCAATCCATTCCGGTAAACTCGACATCGACAGGCCTCTGGTCGTGATCGCCATATTAATCAGAAAGCGATCACCAAGATGCATGGATCCCTTCGCAGGGATGGTGAGTCTAGGCAAGACAAGCTCCACCCGATCCAATGTCACGCCGCTTCGAGGAGGCAGGATGCCATCAAACTCCACAGTGGCGCGCGCTCCAATGGGTTTCTCCAGTGAACCAAGGACCACTTTCGCCTCATCGAATACGAGTGACCCTCGAATCTGTGGTTTCACTGTCGACCCTGATAAGACCACCGTCGAGCTCAGCGTTCCTTCTAGCGTCCCCTGCCCAACAGCTGCGGATCTGAACAGCCGCTCCAACTGAGACGCATCGCCTCGTCCACTGATGATAAAATCTTGGAAGAGACTCGTCGTCCCACCCGTAATCATCCCTTGGACTTGCAGAGCAGTGTTCCCAAGGTGTCCAACCACTTGCTCAAATTGAGCGGATCCCCCCTCCAAGATGAACCGCCCCTGGATCCCGGTCAACCGCTCCGGCAACGCCCTATGACTGAGACTCACTTGCCGAGCCGTAATTTCCCCGCCGTCGAAAACGATCTTCTCGACCTGATCCAAGGGACCGACGAGACGAAAGGTTGCCTCTGCCGTTCCTTCAGGATCGTGAATACCAGCAATGATCTTTTGAACAGGCTCCATCTTGACGGTCTTGCTAAGAAATTCCACCAAGGGTGCTGCGGCCATTTCGCCTGTCACCTCCAGCGCCAGCGCTGGGCCTTTCTCTAGAAACGACACGTCGGCCTTTCCGTCGGTAAGGCGCATCGCTCCATAGGCTCCGTTCATTTTCGCGATACGCACACGTCCCGTCTCCACCATGACCACCGCCGCCAAGTCTCTGACGGGCGTTCGGTCGCGTCCAATGACAGCTTGCCCGTCCCAAACATTAAACTCCCCTGTGGTCGACACTTGCGGCCCTGTCGTCGTGGACCCGGTTAGCGTCGCATGAACCGCCTGCACCTTGCCGTCGACCTGGTGATCCGCCAAGAGAGCCGGGAGTTGCGGTGAAATCCAATCAGGAGGAATGGTGTGGACCAGCTTGCGAACCGAGACTGGAGCGCTAGCGAATGTGACGGAAAAGGTGGGTTGAGGAGTCAACAGCCCGGCCAAATTCGCGTGGCCGGTCAGAGCAATGTCGCTTAACCTCGCAGTCATCTCGGATAACACCATGTCATATCCGGCGACCCCCGGCATGACTCGAACCATACTCTTGAGGTTCAAGGCACCCTGGAGCTGATCAGAAACAGGTCTGGGTCCTAGGAAGTCCGCTGCATCACGAATCTTCAGGTCCACTGCATCGATCTGCCCGTCAAATTGATACCCCGATGGCGATGTTCCCGCGGCCTCCCCCGTCAACGACACAGGAATGTCCGCAGGTTTGACGACGCCGTTGAGCGAGACCACCGAGACCCCTTGTGTGCCTTGATGACTAACCGATGCATGCACTTCCCCAAGTTCCTGGCCGGGCCGTATCACGAGACCAAACTTCACATGCTCAAGCTTGATCGACCGGATTCCATCAGGCCGTGCTGCATCAACAACCGTGATCGTACCGTTCTCGATTTGGGCCTCTGTGATTCTGAACGTCCTAGCCATCACGTTCATCGTTCCGAGGTCGGCTTCAGTCTGGTTGTCTCCCTTATCGAAAATATTCCAGCGGTCCCCTTCATTCCGCCTGAGAGTCAACGTCGGTTCATCGATCAGCAATCGTTTGCCGACGATTTTCTTTTTCAGGAGTGGCCAGAGACGCAGAACAAGATCGACCCGTTTTGCAGTCAACACCTCCTGTTCCGATTGCGGATCATGGATTGTAATATTGAAAAGTTCCGCACGAATGCTAGGGAAGAAGACAAGTCTGACACGGTGCACGTCGATTTTTCGACCCAGACTCTCCTCGAGTTGATCAAGAACAAAGTCTTTGAGATAGTCCTGGCCGGTCAACTCTCGTGAAAAAGCAAGAAAAGAACCGACTAATACCACCAGACTGAGGACAATCAACAGACCCAGTCGAAAACGAGACACACCACCCCCCTCGGTACTACCTATAGTCCTTCATGGCATCTTACCGGATCAATCAGATGAAATCTATCAACTCACCGATCTACAAGGGCTTTCTCAACAAACGGCCTCACCCATCGCCATTGACTTTGAGTTGGCTTTGATCGGACCAGACGCTACAGCATCATCATGATCTTCGTACAGTCAAAAGATCGACTCCATTCGGGTTTCCTCAACTCTTTAAGAGTTGACAAGGACCAAACGAGAGATCTACACCTGTGTCTATGAGCCTTCATTCACACGCAGGACAGCCCGCCCCCTCGTCAGTCCTCGCCGACATAGGGAAGCTCTTATCTCTGTATTCGACGGAGAAACCGGACACCTCGGATCGAGGACAACGTGTCGCTTTCGGCACCTCAGGCCATCGAGGTTCCTCCCTGAAACGCAGCTTCAATGAGAGTCATATCGTCGCCATTACGCAAGCCGTCTGCGAATACCGAACGACCCAGCACACGACCGGTCCACTGTATTTAGGCAAGGATACGCACGCACTATCTGATCCAGCCTTTGTGACCGCTCTGGAAGTCCTCGCAGCGAATGGTGCCGAGGTCATGATCGATCAGAACGACGGATACACACCGACCCCGGTCATCTCCCATGCGATCCTCACCTACAATCGTGGCCGAACCTCAGGCCTGGCCGATGGCATCGTCATAACCCCCTCACACAATCCACCCGAAGACGGCGGTATCAAATACAACCCACCTCATGGAGGGCCGGCTGATACCCAGGTCACGAAGTGGATTGAAGAGAGGGCGAACACTCTTTTGACGAACAACCTCCACGGATGTAACCGGCTTCCAATCAGGCAAGCCACGCAGGCCTCGACAACCCATCGGCATGCCTACATTGACGCCTACGTGAATGACCTGGCGACAATCATCGAGATGGACATCCTCAAGACTGCTGGACTGAAGCTTGGCATCGATCCACTAGGCGGATCCGGTGTGGGCTACTGGCAGCCGATTGCCGAGCGATATGGATTGACTCTCGAGATCGTCAATCCATCGGTCGACCCGACCTTTCGCTTTATGCCACTGGATTGGGACGGCAAGATCCGAATGGACTGTTCATCCCCCTATGCCATGGCAAACCTCATCGCACTCAAAGATCGCTTTCATGTGGCGTTTGGGAACGATGCGGACAACGACCGACATGGAATCGTCACTCGTTCCGGTCTGATGAACCCGAATCATTACCTTGCCGTTTCGATTGCCTACCTTTTCGCCAACCGTTCCGGCTGGAATCCAACTGCCGGGATCGGCAAGACGTTAGTCAGCAGCAGCCTCATCGACCGAGTCGCTACAAAACTGAACCGGAAACTGGTGGAAGTACCCGTGGGCTTTAAGTGGTTTGTGAGCGGCCTGCTTGACGGGTCACTCGGCTTCGGCGGCGAAGAAAGCGCCGGCGCTTCGTTTGTACGCCGTGATGGAACCGTGTGGTCCACGGACAAAGACGGTATCATCATGAACCTGCTGGCTGCCGAAATGATGGCCAAAACCGGACGTGATCCATCTGAGTTATACCGAGACCTCACCAAGGAATTAGGCGAACCCGTCTATGAACGGATCGATGCACCAGCCACACCCGAGCAAAAACTCATCCTCTCGAAGCTCTCACCCGATCAAGTCAAAGCCAAGGAGTTGGCCGGTGATAGGATCATCGCCATGCTCACCAAAGCCTCCGGCAACGGTGCAGCAATCGGTGGTCTAAAGGTCGTAACCGAGAACGGCTGGTTTGCCGCCAGACCATCTGGAACGGAAGACGTGTATAAACTCTACGCAGAAAGTTTCAAAGGGAAAGAGCATCTGAAGAAGATTCAAGAAGAGGCTCGAGCAATCGTTTCCAGCGCACTGGCCTCAGCGCCATGATGCCCCTTTTGTCATGAACACACACAGACCCCGCTGGACCCTTCCCAAGCATGATTATTGGTCCACGCCCTTTGCCGAATCGTTGTTGCAACATCTCGACCTTCGAGCAGATCTGAAAATCCTCGATATCGCCTCCGGCCATGGCATCCCGGCCTTCTACCTCGCAGAGCAGGTGGGGCCCGCTGGTGCCGTGCGGGCCATCGATATCAGTGCCGGCCAAGTCGCCCGCGCGAGAGCTATCCAAGGATCGCACCTGCCATGGCTTCATTTCGAGTGTGCGGACATGCGCGCACTGCCACCGGATCTGCCGATGTCTGACCGCATCACCGGGAACCTCTCCGTCATGTTCTTCCGCCCCCATCGGTTCGAGGGCGTTCGTGAACTCGTCGAACGGCTCAACCCAGGAGGCCAACTCGTCCTGACCTTTCCATCCTATGGAACGTTTGATTCATTGTGGCAGCGAGTCGATCATGCAATGGTCCGGCAGGGACTAACGAACGAGCAAGAGCGATTTCACTCCTATTTGAACGAACGACCATCAGCACAGGATGGACGAGGGTGGCTTGGGAAACTCGACCTCGAACGAGTCGAGGTAATGGAATATCCTCTCGAAGTTGAAACTGGTCCGGGGCAAGAATTTCTCTATCACCCGCTCTTGCGCGGCGGCTTTCTCGATGACGTGTATGAGTGCTTTGAGGACCAGTCCGTCGCCGATCGGTTCATGATCGACATCGCTCAAGACATTACGCTATTCACCCCCCTGATCGCGCAACGCTGTGTACTCTCAGGATGGAAGCGGACTGCCTCTGCTGATTGCCAAGGTTGAGCACCGAATCCTCCTGGATTGACGATCGACTCTCTACTGGTATATTTTCTATACCAGGATGGATTTCGAATTCGATGCAGCGAAGAGCACGGCCAACCGTGAAAAACACGGAATTGATTTTATCGAGGCCCAACAACTGTGGGAAGACGAGGACCGGCTCGAAATCCCAGCTCGAACAGAAGACGAACCCCGGTACGTGCTCATTGCGGCCCTCAAGCAAAAGCTCTGGTCGGCCTTTCTCACCTATCGGACGAGACGCATTCGGTTGATTTCGGTCCGAAGAGCCAGAGAAGAAGAAAGGGAGCTCTACCATGAAAGCCAAGCATCTCGAGAAGATGTTTGACGAGGGAAAAGACGTAACACCTCATCTTGACCTCTCGAAGGCACGCCGCCCTGGACATGAGCAGAGACGAGTGAACGTCGATTTTCCTAGCTGGATCATCGATTCACTAGACGCTCAGGCAAGCCGACTTGGAGTCACGAGACAATCAGTAATCAAGCTGTGGATCGCCGAGCGACTGAAAGAGGAACAGAAGAAGGCAAGTTGAGCGCCTGCGTCCTAGGCCTGATCACCGGTCACGCGCCATAAAGGCGCTAACGGTCATACCCCACCCGTACCTCCCTTGTCTCCCAGTGAAGTCCCCTGCTAAAAGTATGGCCAGGTTGTAGCCTGAACGGGCTCGCCTCCAGCACCGTGCCGAGGGAGGCAGCCGGCGGATTTGCGACTGGGTTGAGCAGCAGGGCAATCGACGATGGCCATTCATCAATGCACCGCGCAAGCCGGCTAGCAGGGCCTGGCTGATCTGCTCGCGAAGGCCGAAGCCGGGGACGAAATCCACCTCGAACCGGGCACCTATCACGGCACGGCCACCTTATCCCTCCCTTCCAG
Source organism: Nitrospira sp. (assembly GCA_016715825.1). Classification (NCBI taxonomy): domain Bacteria; kingdom Pseudomonadati; phylum Nitrospirota; class Nitrospiria; order Nitrospirales; family Nitrospiraceae; genus Nitrospira; species Nitrospira sp. The sequence goes on from JADJXO010000008.1 coordinate 84,117, forward strand.
CGTACAGATCATCGGGACTGAAGGCGTCATCCTCCGTCAAGATGGCGAAGGACCGATACTTGCCATCACGGGCTCAAATTGTCAGCTCTCCAAGATCGGCTTCAGTAGCACTAGAAAAGAACAAATCTGTGTGCAGATCACCGATGCGAAGCGGGTGCTGGTGTCGGAATGCCTGTGCGATGGGGGAGGAGTCGCTCGTGCTGCCATCTTCGTCGAGCGGTCAGAACAAATCACGATTCAGTCTTGTACCGCAAGAGGTTTTCGAAACAGCATCGTACTCGCTTCTTCACATGGAGAAGTGACTTATTTAGATGGGAGGAGTTTGATGAAATTGAGTGACAAGAGAGGAAAGGAAGAGTTTAACAGAAGAGTGGGTTGTATGCGAGGTTCAAAGGATTGTGAATTGTTACGTGGGGGGGAGCAGGAGGAGGGGAAAGAGATTGAAGAGAATGGTTGGAGAAGTGTAAGCAGGAGCGAATTTTAAAGTGCGGTTTCGCGAAGGATCAGAGATAGCAGGAAGAGTTTGGGAGCCTTACGTATTTTGAGGATAGTGGGGAAATGATGTTACGAAGTCAACTACGGGAGTAGATGGAGAAACAGGTTGAAGAAGTGGTGATGGAGTGGGGCAAGGTGACGAAGTGGGTATATGGTTGAGAGGGGCGGAGATTGATAATGGAGGGAGAATTGTCCTGTTTTATAGTCGGTGCAGGCACGATTAAGGGAGCTGGCTGAGCAAGCGAGAGGCGTAAGAACGATCCCAGGGCGGTTGAATTCGAGCGGCACAAGCCGGAGAATACCAGGCCGATGGTGAGTACGGCCTATTCGTAGACAAAGAATTGTTGGGACAAGGGGTCGAGATTTTTGAGTCAAGGTGATGTTATGGATAACCGAGACGAAGAGCAGGAATTGAGTGTTCTAACGGCACGACGGATAACTGGTATAAGTCAGCTGAGTAAGCGAGGGAGTGCGTAACATCCGATCAGGATCAAAGTGGTCGGCAATCGCTGCCATGACAATGCGGCAGGGATCGTCTTCTTCAGCAGCACCGGCCGCGTGGAAGCCAATGAGTGCTGGGGCAATACAGCACAACGAGGTTTTGCCTGAGTACGGATCAGAGGTCGTCGTTCATGCCCATCGAACCTTTCCAAGCCAGTCGCACGAAGAACTACGGAAATCGAGGCTTCTCCTTCATCCACTGGGAGCGTGGCTTACCAACCCCTTGGTCATCAACCACCCGTCCGCCGAAATCTTAGCCGACTTTCTCCATTCCGGCGGATGTCCCGACTGCTTTACACACTGCTGGACTGGTAGCACCCAAACCGCGCCGACTCCACCATCCCCAGAGACACCGACAGTCGTGCCCGCCGACGATCGCATTCGCACCTATGAGGGCGTGTAAGCTTAACTGTGTAACTGGTTATCATGCTTCTTCTAGAGAGGAGGGAGGATTTGATGACCAAGCCAGACACGAAAACGGATGCGTTGTTGGATGACTTGTTGCAAAGCTGTGAGTCTCCAGAAGAAATTCTTGGTGAACATGGATTACTGAAGGGCCTCACGAAACGGTTGGTGGAACGAGCGCTGGCCGCTGAATTGACCACCCATCTTGGGTATGCGCCTCATGCCCGCTTGCCGTCGAAAGGAGACAATGCTCGGAATGGCAGTAGTCCGAAGACGGTCCAGACCGAGCAAGGCCCGGTCGACTTGGCGGTGCCGCGCGATCGGGCGGGCACGTGTGAACCCACGGTGGTCAAGAAACGGCAGCGGCGGCTCGACGGCTTTGACGACAAGGTGTTGGCGCTCTATGCGCATGGGATGACCACGCGTGAGATTCAACACCATCTGGAAGAAGTGTATGGGACGGAGGTCTCCCCCACGCTCATTTCCACGATTACGGATGCGGTGTTGGAGGATGTGCGCCGGTGGCAGAGCCGGCCCTTGGAGACCGTCTATCCCATTCTCTATGTTGATTGTGTATTCGTGAAGTCTCGGCACGACGGAGCCGGCAAGACGAAAGCCGTCTATTGAAATATCTTGTTGAGAATGGGCCCCTCTACCGCGCTAGAGTCGCAGGCCACTTAAAGGAGGGACTACATGCCGACTATTTCGACCAAGGAACTGACGACACTGAAGATCGCCAAACGTTATCATCACAATATCAAGAGTCGTTTCGCCATCGTGACCTACGCCACCGAACATGGGATCAAAGGGGCCGCCCGGCGGTTTGGCTTGGATCGGAAGACGATCCGCGCCTGGTGTCGCCGCTGGCAGACCGCGGGGCTTGTGGGTCTGGTGCCGCGCTATCCCTCGATCCGGGCACGGCGGATTGCCGAGTCAACTGTGGCGTTGATTGAGCACGCCCGCCGCGATCTCGAGTATGGGGCAGTCCGTACCCGCATTTGGCTTGAACGTGTCCATCGGATTCGGGTCGCCGCCGCCACGATTCGCCGCATCTGTCAGCGGCTCGGGTATCCGCCCCTCAGCCGGAAGCCTCAACGGCGTCCGCGACAACTGACCCTCTTTAGTCGCGAGCGGCCTGGAGACTGTGTGCAGGTGGACGTCAAAGAGGTCAGAGTGGGTGGTACCAAGTGTTTCCAATACACCGCCATTGATGACTGTACCCGCTATCGGATCCTCCGCCTCTATCCCCGGAAAAATCAGCAGACCAGCCACCTGTTCTTCAGCACCCTTCGGGCGGCGCTCCCGTTTCCAATCCAGAAACTGCAGGTTGATAACGGCACCGAGTTCCCACTCGCCTTTGCCCTCACGGTGCAACAGGCGGGGATGCGGCTGCGCTACATCAAGCCGCGGTGTCCAGAGCAGAACGGCAAAGTCGAACGCAGTCATCGCGTGGATGAGGAAGAATTCTGGAGCCGCTCGACCTTCGAGAGTTTCACGCCAGCCGCCGAGGCCCTCCTGGCTTGGGAGCGACGCTATAATCACGAGCGCTTCTCTATGGCCCTGAGTGGCCTCACCCCGGCCGAGAAACTCGCCACGTTCACGGCCGTCTCATCCCCGCTTCCATCAGGAACCATCTTTCCAAATCCTGTTTCTCCCCTGACCGCTACTATGGATCGACACCAGATTGTCGCTCCTGAGCCCACTGTGCCATCCGATTTGTCTCACAACCAGAACCGAACCATGGGGGCCACTTCTTGACAAGTCATTACAAATGCGCTCAAGCCGTACCTAACCGTGCTGAGACTCGATACCGCTATCACGCAGCTGGACCCCACGACATCTGAACCCTGTATCGAGCGGGGTGCAGCCCTCCTGCCGGTGAAGGCGGCTGGAAACACCCAGCTCCAGTGGGTCGGTCGTGGCGGGTATCGGCGAGCACTCGCCGACCTGGTCCGGCAATGGTATGCCTATTGTGCCACGCACATGCCCGACACTGTGTTGCAACCGGCTGAATCA